>NZ_JBTYKD010000406.1:0-12387 GCF_054880495.1 Nostoc sp. | reverse complement strand
AGCTATGGATTTACGATTATCTGCAAGCTTCCATCCTGATGTTTTGTATTCAACCGAGCGACAATCTTTCTGGAACTGGGGATACCCCTTTAAACCTGGAATACCCTTTTTACAGTTGTCATAAAACCGAGAAATAGAAGACCATGCTCGTTCAGCAGAGGCTTGTCTAGCCATTGAATTAAGTTCGTCAGCAAACGGGAAATTAGCAGCAAGTACAGCACAATATTTCTGCAAATCGTTTTTACCCGTACCTTTAACGTCCATCCATAGCCTAATACAACTATTGCGGATGAACTTGGCAGTACGAATTGCGTCATCTACTGCTGCAAACTGCGCTGACTTCCCATAAGCTCTGAACTCAAATACAAGCATTGTTTTGACCTCCTACTTTATACTACCACGGTCGGTGTAAGATATTCGGGGCAATTTGAAAACTTTGTACAATATTTAGAGTTGGATATTGCCTACCGAGTCGCTTTTCATCCCTGGTCTAAAGCACGGAATACGGCACTACGTGCCTGTTCCTCCAGGGCTTTCAAGCTCCCGTCAGTTTCTTGTAAGGAACACCTAACCCCTGGGGCGGTATAGATTTACCGGCTAATCCTAGTAATGCAAATAAAGCGATCGCGTATGGTAACATGACTAAAAATTGATAAGGAATATTTGCACCAAAAGCTTGAATTTGTAACTGTAAAGCTTCCGTAGCACCAAATAAAAAACAAGCCAAAGTACTACCTAAAGGATGCCACCTACCAAAAATTAAGGCAGCGATCGCAATAAATCCTTTACCTGCACTCATCCCTTCGGTAAAAAATTTTATTTGCACCAAAGTCAGATCAGCCCCTCCTAAACTGGCAAGACAACCACTGACTACTACAGCCAAATATCGCACCCTTGATACTGAAAGCCCAGCCGTCGCAGCAGCTTGGGGATATTCGCCTACCGCCCGCAAAGTCAGCCCAAAGCTAGTATGAAAGAAAATATAGATACTGACAGCAACTAGAGTTATCAGTAAATATACAAGAACATCTTGCTGGAACAACAGAGAGCCAAGTATAGGTATGTTTGCAAGACCAGGAATTACTATAGGCTCAATTCCTGGTAATCTTTGAGTACTGCTGCCATGAAATACTAACCGCGCTAAAAACGATGTCAACCCCGCAGCTACTAGATTAATCGCTAACCCTGATACTAACTGATTAACATATAAAGTGACACAGAGAAAAGCGTGAAGTAAACCGACTAATCCCCCAACAATCAACGCACAGAGAACACCAAGCCAAGGGTTGCCAGTATAAAAGGTAGCGGCGGCACTGGAAAAAGCACCAGTTATTAACATCCCTTCGAGGGCAATATTTAGCACTCCTGAACGTTCGGAGTACATTCCACCAAGGGCAGCAAATGCTAGGGGTACTGCTAAGTTTAAGCTAGCAATTAAGTAATCAGAGAGGAAGTTAAGGTTATTCATAGTTTTTTTTTAAACGCAGAGGGACGCTAAGGGAAGCGCAGAGTATCGCAGAGAAACTTTCGCGTTAAACCTCAGCGTTACTTTGGGTTTTTATTCGTCTTTCTACGGCGAGGCTGATGGCAATGAATAATACAGTTAATCCTTGAATTGCATAAATTATAGTCACTGGCACACCCGCACTACGTTGCATGACATTTGCACCACTACGCAAGGCGGCAAAAAATAAAGAAGTCAACACTACACCGCCAATACTACCGCGACTTAAAAAAGCGATCGCCACAGCATCAAACCCATAACCAGATGACACCTGTTCAAATAAGCGGTACTTCAACCCCATCACCTCAGATGCACCCGCTAACCCGGCTAAACCACCTGCTAAGGCCATGACTAGCATGATCGTATTTTTGACCGAAATCCGCGCATAATGGGCTGCTGTGGGGTTAAAACCAACGGCGGCGATTTGGTATCCTAGAGGCGATCGCGCTAATAATACCCACAAAAGGACTGCCGCCATTAACGCAAGTATTATACCCGCATGGGCTAAACTTTGGGGTAAAATAATCGGCAACTGTGCTTCTTTAGCAATTAATGGCGAATAAGGACTAGGTGCGGCTGGTGCTTTTAAGGGGTTTTGCACTAAGTAGCTAACTAAATTCACCGCAATATAATTCAGTAATAGAGTAGTGATGACTTCATTGACTCCCCGCACAGCTTTGAGATAACCAGGAATCCAACCCCAAACAGCACCAAATCCAAACCCAGCCACAAGTGCTAAGGGAATGTGAATTACAGATGGTAATCCTTGCACATATAACCCGATTAAAGTGCTACCCAACGCACCGAGGTAAATTTGTCCTTCGCCACCGATATTAAATTGACCAGCCCGTAATGCTACTAATACCCCTAAACTGGTGAATAATAGGGGTGTCATTTTGGTGAGGGTGTTGCCAAACCCAAAGTAAGTAGTTAGGGATTCTTGAAATAAAGCTGTGTAGGCAGTGATGGGATTTGCCCCAGCGAGTAATATGAGCATGGCACCGACGATGAAAGCAGAGGCGATGGCAATTAGCGGTGATCGGATTGGTAGTAGGAGTTGAAAGCGTTTATTTGTGATCATGATCCAATGATTGCCACCTCGTAAGTCGGCTTAATGTAGAGCGTGAATGCACTTCGGCGAAACTCCCACCACTCTCTTGTGATCTCTATGTTTGCTGCCAAAATCAGATTTCTGGTTGATCTGGCTGTAAAGTAGCCCAAAATATTACTTTCGATGTAGACAGTTTCACTCATCCGAAATAGACTAGGAGCCTTCCTAATAACACTTGATTTTATATGAATTTCTGTGATACTCTGCCTTCATCCATAAACTACAGCTACTTGATAAGTTAACCGTAGTTTATGGCTACACAGTGTGCATCAAACGGAAATCACGCCTTATGCCAAAAGATTGGTATGAATGGCACGACCTCTACAACACTGAGCCAAAATTGCAGCAGCGTCTAGAAATCGTGCAAGAATATATTGCTTATAGCTTGAATGCCTCACCAGATGGCGCTATCCGAATAGTGAGTGTTTGCGCGGGTGATGGGCGAGATTTACTAGGAACTTTAAAAAATCATCCCCGTGCGAAGGATGTTTCTGCACGACTAGTTGAAATAAATTCAAATCTAGTTGAACGTGGACGAGCAACAATAGAGTTTTTGGGTTTAGCCAAGCAAATTGAGTTTATCAATGGTGATGCAACTCTTGCCACTAACTATCTAGGAGCAGTACCAGCAAATATCGTGATTGTGTGTGGTGTCTTTGGTAATCTGGCTGATGAGGCTGAACTCAATCGCTTACTAGATAACCTGAGTTTTCTGAGTAAACCAGGTGCTTTTGTCATCTGGACTCGCGGACACTCTAACGGTATTCCCTTGTCTGACAATGTGCGAAAAATATTAAGTGCATCTGGATTTCAGGAAGTTAACTTCAAGCTTACGGACACGGGAGATATGGGTGTAGGACTTCATCGTTACCTTGGTGAAAACTTGGCTGCACCCAAAGAACAACAGTTATTTGTGTTTTCCGGCATTCCTAGTAAAGCGAGGTAAAAAAAATGTCTATTCAAAACACAGTATCAACTTGGGAAGAAGTTTTAGAGACTGCTAGAAAAAATACTCCTGCGCGTAGGGTGAAGAGGACAGGACAATCTCCTTCTACTGCACCAATACCCAGCAGTTTAGATAAACTTCCCCCAAACACAGAACCGCCAGTCTTGCTTTATCGAGATACTAATTCCTGGTGTCCTTTCTGCGAGAGAGTTTGGTTTGCTCTGGAAGAAAAAGAAATTCCCTTTGCAACGGAGTTTATTGATTTAAGTAATAAACCCAAATGGTACACTGACATAGTTCCCACAACCCTTGTGCCAGCAGCAAAAATTGAGGGTAACTTAGTATATGAATCCAAAGATATTCTCTTGGCTTTAGAAGAAAGGTTTCCACATCCAGCATTATTGCCGGAAAATCCAGAGGAAAACGCTGTTGCTAGACAGTTGGTTGAAGAGGCTGAGACTAACGGTTTTAGAGAGATTGCTTACAAATTCCTGAGAGAAGCACCTCTAGATGCTAATGAGTTGGCAAACTTACAAGCAGCATTTGAGGCGAAGTTAGATGAACTTGAGCAAGCTTTGGCTAAATATCCCGGCGCTTACTTTGTCAGTACATTTAGCTTAGTTGATATTTTATATAGCCCCCATCTGGATAGATTGGCGGCTAATTTACCTGTGTATCGGGGATATCAGCTTAAAGGAAATCCTCGCTTTCCTCGGATTAATGCTTGGTTTGACGCACTTAATCAGCGTCCTGCTTATCAGAGAGTCAAGTCGGATAATATTACCAATAATTTACTGTTGCGTCGCAGATGGGGTGTAGAACCGATTGGGAATCCTTTACCTCTGGATGTGGCAGATAGTGAGAAAATTCAATATCGAGCCGAAGCAGCTGAGAGATTAAGCGATAATCGAGAAGTTGCGATCGCAGATATTATCAAAAACTCTGGAGTCCAAGCAATAGCCGCAGATGGTGATTTTACCACAGTTAAGGACGCTGTTGATTTTCACCTACGACAACTAGCTGATTATCTCATTCATGGCAATGGTGCAACTTTACCGGGTGGTCGGACGGGTGGTAAAAATAGCAGTGTTGATTCTATCTTCGCTGCTGTAGGGGCGATCGCTTTCGCATATTTGAGAAATCGCATCTGCGCCCCCCGTGATATGAGTGCTGGTGCAGCAACCGCGTTTCGAGCAGCGATCGATAAATTGTTGACATCTGTTTATTAATTTTGTGGGCGTTGCTGAATAGATGAATTTGCCGGGCTACGCCCCGCTAACGCTAACATGCAGAGACGCAGCGAAAAGTCTGAGCGCTTCTGACCGAATTTTAGATTTTAAATTTTGGATTTTGGATTGTTGGCGAAGCCTCTCGTAGAGAAGATTCAAAATCCGTCTTGGAAAGTTTGCTCAAGTCGGCAGAGCCGCCCACGCAACTTTCCGCAAAATTTAAAAAGGTCTCAGAGCAAGCGAATTTAAACACGAGAAGAAATCTAAAATCCAAAATTACTTGACTTGCCCCTGACTTGATTGCTTGGGGTCAATCTAAAATCTAAAATCCAAAATTGTTTGACTCCTGAATTCTGCTGTACTTTGGAGACTTGATTGAGGAAAGGGAATTGCTAACAGTCCATAGTGAAAATGAACTAAAATTAACTGCTGATGTACTAGTAATTGGTGGTGGCCCTGCCGCAGCCTGGGCAGCCTGGGCAGCCGCATCCCAAGGTGCCAAAGTCATCATTGTTGATAAAGGTTTTCTGGGTACGAGTGGTGCTGCTGCTGCTAGTGGCAATGGCATCATGGCCCCTTCTCCAGAGAATTGGGACAAAGTTTTATCGGAGCGTTATCGTGTAGGAAAAAACCTCGCTAACTTACGTTGGATCGAGCGTGTTATCGAAAAAACTTGGCTGAGTTTGCCCCTAGTAGAAAGTTGGGGCTATCGTTTCCCTAAAGAAGATGGGGAATCTGTGCGTCAGAGTTATTATGGCCCTGAATATATGCGGGTACTTCGCAAAAACCTCTTGCGTGTTGGTGTGCAGATTCTCGATCAAAGTCCGGCTCTAGAGCTTTTATTGGCTGACGACGGCTCAGTAGCTGGAGCAAAAGGTGTGCAGAGGCAGCATCATCGTACCTATATCGTTCGCGCTGGTGCAGTAGTCTTAGCGAATGGCGGTTGTGCATTCTTGAGTAAAGCATTAGGTTGCAATACCAATACAGGTGATGGACTGCTGATGGCAGTGGAAGCTGGTGGTGAACTTTCTAGTATGGAAGCTTCTAATCACTATGCCATTTCAACGGCTTTCAATGCCACTGTAACTAGGGGTGTTCCTTTCGGTTGGGCTAGTTATACCGATGAAGCAGGCAATGATCTGGGTGGCTATATCAATGGTCGTCGCGATGCATCGTTTCTCCCTAATGCCCTGATGAAAGGCTCCGTTTATGCTCGTTTGGATAAAGCTACGCCGGAAGTTAAAGCAGTGATTGAAAAGTCTCATTTCATCAGTTTTCTACCCTATACAAAAGCTGGTATTGACCCCTATACAGAACGAGTGCCTGTGACACTTGTTTTAGAGGGTACAGTCCGTGGTACTGGTGGGATTCGGATTGTGAATGATCAATGCGCGACAAAGGTTCCTGGACTCTACGCTGCCGGTGATGCTGCATCGCGGGAGTTTTTAGCCGGTTTAGCTTCTGGGGGTGGTGGCCCCAATGCTGCCTGGGCAATCTCCACAGGGCAATGGGCTGGAGTTGGGGCAGCGGACTTTGCCAAGAGTCTGGGCGCTCATGCAAATGAACGGGTTACGCGTCCTGCTGGTCAAGTGGGATTGCGATCGCCTTTGGCGGGGCGTAGCCCATCGCCATCCTCACCCACTTCTGAATTCGATAGTGAGGCGATCGTACATGGTGTACAAGCCCAGATGTTCCCGTTGGAGAAGAATTACTTGCGTTCTGAGCAGGGACTTTTGGATTCTCTCGCCAAATTAGAAACGCTGTGGCAGCAAGTCCAAGGGAACCCGAAACAAGATACAGTGCGCGATGTGGAATTTTCTCGTCGAGCGGCTGCTCTGACGGCTGTAGCACGATGGGCATATTTTAGCGCGTTACATCGCACGGAAACGCGCAGCGAACATATTCGCATGGACTATCCCGAAACCGATCCAAATCAGCGTTATTACCAAGCAACAGGCGGCTTAGATAAGCTCTGGGTGAGGCGTGATTGGATTACGGATACCATGTCTGGCGACAAGCCGCAAAGCGTCTACGCTACACCACCAGTAATCACTACTCAAATCACACCAACTGTATCAAAATTGTAACAGGAGCAGGATCATGATTGAGCTTGTCAGCCATAAACTCTGTATCAATTGCAATTTGTGCGTCCAAGTTTGTCCTACCAATGTCTTTGACTCCGTACCTAACCAACCACCTGCGATCGCCCGCAAGGAAGACTGTCAAACTTGTTTTATCTGTGAGGCATATTGCCCTGCGGATGCGCTATATGTTGCGCCTGAATCTCATAGCGATATTGAAGTCAATGAGGATGATTTAATTGAAAGTGACATCATGGGTGAATATCGTCGCCTCTTGGGTTGGGGATATGGTAGAAAAAACAATAGTGAATTGGATACGGCTCATAAACTGCGCCAACTACCGCGTCCTTATCAAAGTTAATTTGGGTGTTTGGGGAGTGTCAATCAGCACTTTTAAGCACTTTTTGTCGTAGTTCTGGAAATACTTTGGAGACTTTATTCAAGATATAATCGCCATAAGTCCCGTCAAATTCGTGAACACTAGCTTTATCCCAGCGATCGCTTTGATCATCATTCACTACTACGTCGTTTAGTTCAATAGGTTTGACTTCAATGTTGAAATTGGGATCAAAGAAGAATGGAAATGACAGGCGATTACTTGTTGATCGGTTCTGAACGCGGTGGGGTGTTGAGCGATACAGTCCTCGTGTCATGCGATCGAGCATATCCCCAATGTTGCATACGAATGAACCAGGTATAGGAGGTGCATCTATCCAACCAGACTTTGATTTGACTTGTAATCCGCCGACGTTATCTTGCTTGAGTATAGTTAATACTCCGTAATCTGTATGTTCGCCAACACCCCATTCAGATTGAGATGAGGAATTAGGAGGGTAATTGAAAATCCGAAATAATATCAATGGGTC
This sequence comes from Nostoc sp., assembly GCF_054880495.1. Taxonomy (NCBI): domain Bacteria; kingdom Bacillati; phylum Cyanobacteriota; class Cyanophyceae; order Nostocales; family Nostocaceae; genus Nostoc; species Nostoc sp. The sequence goes on along the minus strand of NZ_JBTYKD010000406.1, from coordinate 4,650 downwards.
TTTTGTATAACGGTCTGCAAAATATGATTCTTTTAATCCCAAACTAAGAGCAATACCAGCCATTAGGATATGTCCGAGTTTGGTCATTGAGTCTATATAATCCAGTACTGTTTCCCTAAAATAGGGAATGTTGGATGGAAAAAGATTGTGACCGTGCATTGGTGTACTAGCTTTCACAAGTGGGTGATTTTCTTCTAGTTCTGCACCGAAGTAAATACCTTCTTTTAAGTCCGGTCTACCTGATGTTAACTCGTTCCCAACTGGGAAATATCCTCGCCATGCTCTACCACCAAGAGCCATAGGAATCTTCAGTTTAGTTTCTACATCCTGCGCGAAAAACTGTTGGCTGAGATGTTCTAACTGCTTTTGTAGTTGTTCATCAACTCCATGTCCAACGATATAGAAGAAACCGTAATCTTGGAGAGCTTGTCTAATTTGGTCTGCAATTAGATCAGAATAGTTGCTAGTTTGAGAAACTAATGTACTAATATCAATGACGGGAACTTGTGAAAACTCTTTATCCACAACTTGTAAGATTGTCATACCCCGGTTCTCCTAGTCGTGCGTAGACTAATAACTAAACTACACAATAAATTATATCGATAACCATAATGTTGGGTATGGCGATCGCTAGCCTTAGTCAAGTATTTAGACAAAGCATTTTAAGTATAAATTTGTAAATTTTATTTAACTCCGGTAATTGAATGTAAATACCGTAGTATTATTTAAATAATTCTGATCATTTCTGCAAACAGCAATAATCTACTGAACAAGGAGTAATTTATTGTCTGATATCAAGTACGTAAAAATCTTGTTAATTTAAGAACAAATATAATCTAGAAATATGCGGTACAATAAACTAGGTAATAGTGACCTAAAAGTTTCCGAAATTTGCCTTGGTACAATGACTTATGGGCAGCAAAATACTATTGAAGAAGCCCATCAGCAACTAGATTATGCGATTAAACAGGGAATTAACTTTATCGATGCAGCTGAGATGTACCCAGTACCAACCAGTGCTGAAACCTATGGCTTAACCGAAACTTACATTGGAGAATGGTTAAAACATCAGCAGCGAGATCAACTAATAGTTGCTACTAAAATTGCGGGGCCTGGTCGCGGCTTTAAATGGCTACGTGATGGAGCTAAAGCCATTGATCGGGATAATATCAAACAAGCTGTAGATGATAGTCTGAAAAGATTACAGACAGACTATATTGATTTATATCAAATCCATTGGCCAGATCGTTATGTACCACGTTTTGGGCAAACAGTTTTCGACACTAATCAAGTAGGAGAAACAGTTCCGATCACTGAACAACTAGAAGTTTTTGCTGATGTCATCAATGCAGGCAAAATTCGCTATATCGGCTTAAGTAATGAAACCCCTTGGGGTGTTGCACAATTTAGTCACGCAGCTAAACAATTAGGATTACCTAAAGTTGTTTCGATTCAAAATGCTTACAATTTACTCAATCGAGTTTTTGATGGCGCTCTTGCAGAAGCAGTTTATTACGAAAATGTTCCTTTATTAGCTTATAGCCCTTTGGGATTTGGCTATTTAACTGGTAAATACCTTAACGGTAAACCAGAGAAAGCAAGAGTTACTTTGTTTGAAAACTTTGGTCAGCGATATTTAAAACCAAATGTTAGCAAAGCAGTAGCAGCTTATCTAGAAATTGCCAACCGCCATCAACTAAATCCTGCACAATTAGCGATCGCATTCGTGCGGAGTCGTTGGTTTGTCGCTAGTACGATTATTGGTGCCACTACACTAGAACAACTCAAAGAGAATATAGAAAGCATCAATGTAGTTCTTGATCAAGATATCTTGGCTGAATTGGATTCAGTTCATACTCAATATCCGAATCCAGCACCATAAGAGTGTTGAGAAGCTGCGAGATCCCCGACTTCTTCAAGAAGTCGGGGATCTGAATAAACTAAATGTGTACAAAATTCATGATAACAACTTAAAACTATGACGCTCGCAACAGCATCAGTAGACCAAAATACTATTCGTCGCCGTGGTACTGGTTTAAGAGCTTATAATCCTGACAAAGCATTCAAGGGTTATACACTTTTTACACCACTTACAAGTAACGGAGAAGTATATCTTCTGAATCTAGAAGGAGAAGTAGTTTGAAAATCTAAAACGTTTTGCTACCGTGAAGAGGACTTTTCAAACATCCTCTTAGATTTTGGATTGAATTAATTGCCAAAGCTAATAAACCAATCCTATTTATACAGGAAGATCAACATGGCTGAAATTAAAATATATAGCGCACTTGTTTGCCCTTATGCTCACCGTTCGCGCTTGGTATTGCAAGAAAAAGGCATTGACTTTGATTTGATTGAGATTGATTTGCAGAACAAGCCGGAGGGATTTACAGATATTTCTCCTTATGGAAAAGTGCCTGCGATCGCACATAATCATTACCGAGTTTGGGAATCGGCAGTAATTAACGAATATCTCAACGAGGTATTTCCAAATCCGCCGCTTTTACCCAGTAGTCCTATCGCTAAAGCCCAGGCTCGCATCTGGATTGATTTTGCTAATACTCGATTTGTTCCGGCTTTTTCTGCTCTCTTGCGTAGTCCCGATATTCAACAGCAAGAAGCAGCTAAACAAGAACTATATAAACATCTGGAATTTATCGAGAATGAAGCTTTTGGGAAGTTATCAGGAGACGGCCCTTACTGGTTTGGTGAATCCATTAGTCTGGTTGATTTCACCTTTTATCCCTGGTTTGAGCGTTGGCCTGCACTCAAGCACTATCGAGGCTTGGCGATACCAGAACAATTTACTCGTCTACGTCAGTGGAAAAAGGCTTTAAAAGAACGTAATTCTGTAGTAGCGATCGCTCATAGCAAGGAGTTCTACATAGAGCGATATGCTAGATTTGCTACTCCTGTTGCTGCCTAGCATTGCTTTTTGGTAGTCATATCATGTCCGGTTAATCAAGCTGGATGAAAAATGTTTGTTTGTAGTGGGGACTTTAGTCTTGGTTTTGGGGACTGAAGTCCCCACTACAAACTGCTATGGCGGTGCGATGACTACAGGTGTTTCCCATAAACTCATAGGACTTACCCAAAGACTCTTTAAAACTCTTATAATAAACTGGATAAATAAAGGACAAGGGAGACAAGGAAGAAAAAATTAATAAAGTAGGAAGGCACAATTAAATATAAGATAAAACCTCACCCTCAATCCCTCTCCGAACTCACGGAGAGGGAAGCCGGAGGCAGAGTAAGGTTTTATATTTAATTTGACCCACTTACTAACTAATAACTAAATCCTGATGGCAAACACTATTTTAATTACCAATTCTCTAGTTCCTAATCCTGTACCAAAACCAATAATCATTCGACTAGAAAACACTTTCAAGATTTATGGTAGTGGCGAAACAGAAATCCGAGCGCTGAATGATGTCAACCTAATTGTGGAACAGGGCGAATATTGTGCAATCATGGGGCCATCAGGTTCTGGTAAATCCACAGCCATGAATATTATCGGTTGTCTAGATCGTCCCACAGGCGGACATTATTACCTAGATAATCTTGATGTAGCCCAGATGGACGATCGCTCGTTAGCACACATCCGTAATAAAAAGCTGGGGTTTGTCTTCCAACAATTCCACCTATTGCCCCAACTAACAGCATTAGAAAATGTCATGCTGCCGATGGTGTATGCTGATGTGAATCCAAAAGAAAGAAGCGATCGCGCCACAGTTGCATTGACGCGCGTCGGTTTAGCAAATCGCCTCAACAACAAACCAACTCAACTATCTGGTGGACAACAACAACGAGTAGCGATCGCGCGGGCGATCGTTAATCGTCCGGTAGTACTCCTAGCCGATGAACCCACAGGCGCACTTGATTCGCACACAACCGAAGAAGTCTTAGATATTTTTGGCGAACTCAATGCCAGTGGAATCACCGTTGTCATGGTAACTCATGAGCCAGAAGTTGCCCGTAAAACCCACCGCATCGTTTGGTTCCGTGATGGTGAAATAGTACACTCCAACCTCACCCCAGCCGACTTGAATCACCTTGCGGTGTCATAACTTAGGAACGTGGATTAATTAAATAATTCGTAATTCGTAATGACGCTCGATGACTCGCTAACGCTGCGCTAACGTAATTCGTAATTAAAGACATTTTCAGACGAGGATTTAAACCCCGACTGAAACTGATCGGAGGCGGAGTGGCTCCGACTCCGCGCTACGTGTATACGTAGGGGTCTTAAACCCTTTTATTTACGATAAAATGCAAAACTTCATCCTGTCTCTAGCTTCCCTCTCCAATATATCGGAGAGGGATTGAGGGTGAGGTAAACTAGGGATATAAATTGTATCTTATTTAATTTTTATTCCTTAGTTACAGCTATTTTCAGGTAAATAGACCACGCGGTAGGGGCACAGCATTGCTGTGCCCCTACGACAGATGTGGTTCAGATACATAATTTCTGCTGTAAAGTCCGCCTAGCCTGCGCCTTCTGCCAAGCATTACGCGGACTTTGTTCATATACAGCACATTTCATCTGAATGAGGTACATAAGGGCGGGCAGGATGCCCACCCCACAAGATTTCTCATATTAAGATGTGTACTTAATTTACCTGCAAAGTGCTGTAGCTGCGACTCCTAGTCGTT
>NZ_JBTYKD010000405.1:0-21991 GCF_054880495.1 Nostoc sp. | reverse complement strand
TTGCCAAATAACTTGAGGAACATTTAACAATGTCTATTGAGCAAATCCAGCCTGCCACTGAACAACAAGCCAGTGTTTACTTACCTTACGTTCAGGGCGCTAGGCGCAATTTCTTACCTTATGCCATCAGTCTTTATCAAAAAGGGGTCTTGGAGGGACATCGCAAGATAGAAGCTAGTGAACATGTCCCCTTTGTCGCCTCCTGGAATGTTGGTACCCTACCCTCAGACTTAACCCGTTGCCGAATCCAGTTTGATGGCAACGCTGAACTGAGTTACGAACTGATGATGGCTAGTTTCGAGTTTATTAATTTTTTAATTGAACTTATGGAGAACTATAAACGTTATCGCGTGACCGATTTTTCACAACCGTTTTACCGCAAGCTACTGCGTATAGACGATTGATTAAACTCAGCCGGGCTTTTGCCAGTTCGCCTTTTCTTTAAATTGTCTTAAGCTTTAGCATGAGCCAGTGATGGAAGCCACAGCCATTACTCCTTGAATGCTAAAAAAGTGTAGCATTATTAGTATTTTAAGTCCCTCTCACAGGCGATCGCTATTTTTATTCTTGCTTGCGATCGCTGAATCTATCGAAGACAATCGCTCCTGATCTCCCAAAATCTAATTAAAAAGCGATCGCACTCTAAATCTTAGATTTCAGGTAATTTATGAAAGACGTACATTCAATATAAGCACTCAAAATACAAACGAATTTGGCTCACTGTCTCTTCGCCGTAGATTCAGCTTCCAAACGGTCGTATTCTTCAATTTCTGCGGCAATCTCCGTGTCAATTACTTCCTGGTTAGCATAATAGTAAGCTAGCGCTGCATAAACTTGTGCCAACATTAGCTGTGGTCTTTGCACAACTATCTCTTCCGGTTTTATGCCTGCGTTGAAGTCGATCCCAATGTTGTGTTCCGTAATCCGGTGTCCCGCAATCCGAGGGCAACCACCACAGGTTCCGGGTGTGCTGACAATCAGCGTGCCAATGTCGGTAATGCTTTGGATAGCTTGTCCAGTTGTTTATTTAGCTGCCTACAGCAAAATAAAACATTTATTCTTAATAATTAGGAGTCTACTAGTAATCCCAAAATACCAAACATCCTGCCTAGATTGGAGACGATAGACTTTTTATAAGAGTAATTTTTGCAAAAACTCGAATTTCCCAACATTTCAAAGCAGGTATGGGCAATGGTGCGATTAAAACTGTGGCAGTGGGTTGTATTGGCAATCCCGATCGCTTTCATCATCATTTTCTTACTGGTATCCGCCGGTTCGCAAATTCATGCCTGGGGTATTAGTTGGATTTGGGGTGTGTTCACCCTTCTATTCGTGGGTTGGCGTTGGCTGCTAGTTAAATGGACTCAACCTGCTGCTAACCAAGTGGAAGCTGTATTAGCCCAAGTCCGCGAAGAATTGGAATCGACAGCAGAGGATACAGTAGGGCTTCCAGTGGGAAGTGATGTTACAAAGCTTGCAGAAGGCGCACTCCAAGATATTCTGCAAGCGGCACAAAGCGATCGTCCAATTTGGGAAGACTGGCAAACTTTTTGGACGCGATGCCAAAATTTGGTGGTGGCGATCGCTCATATCTACAATCCTCAAATTCAATATCCCCTGCTGAATATTTACGTCCCCCAAGCTTACGGGCTGATTCGAGGAACGGTGGATGATATGGATCAGTGGATGCAAAAGTTATCCCCAGTCCTCAACCAAGTAACAGTTGGACAAGCATACCAAGGATATGAAGTCTACCGGAAGTTGGAACCATCGGCTCGGAAATTCTGGCGTGTTTGGAACTGGGCACAGTGGGTTTTAAATCCGGTGGCGGCGGTGGCAAAACAAGCCAGCCAGGGTTACAGTAACCAAGCAACTCAGCAATTGTTGGGGAATTTGAGTCAGTTATTCCGGGAAGCTGCCCTGAGAAACTTATGTCGGCAGGCGATCGCTCTTTACGGACGTAGTACATTACCAGTTTCAGCATCCTTACGTACACCAACTCTACCCAAGGCAAAAACCCAAACACTCCGAGAAATCTTGACTCAAGCTCAACCACCCCAGGTGGTTGAACAAAAGCCCGTGAATATTCTGCTGGTGGGGCGCACGGGATCGGGAAAAAGTAGCCTGATTAACACGCTATTTCAGACGGATCTCGCAGCCGTTGATGTTTTGCCCAGTACCGATCGCATTCAGAATTATCAATGGCATCAAAGTGGAGAAACCCTGACGCTTTTGGATACACCTGGTTATGAACAAGTCAACCGTGGCGATCTCCGAAATCTGGTGCTTGATTATGCCATCAACGCTGATTTGTTGCTGTTAGCTACCCCTGCCCTCGATCCTGCCTTGCAAATGGATGTGGACTTTTTGCAAGACATGAAAGCAGAAGTTGCAGATTTACCGGCGATCGCGATCGTTACCCAGGTAGATCGTCTGCGTCCGCTCCGCGAATGGCAACCACCTTATGATTGGGAATGGGGCGATCGCGCCAAAGAAATTGCGATTCGAGAAGCCACTGAGTATCGCGCTAAACTGCTGGGAAACTTCTGTAATCTAGTTCTACCAGTGGTTACAGGTGACAGCAAAACAAGTCGAATCCCTTGGGGTGTGGAGGCGCTATCGTTAGGATTAGTCGATGCGATCGCGCCTACCAAACAACTGCGTCTCGCCCGCTTTTTGCGTAACCTAGAAGCCCGTACCATCGCCGCCGCCAAAATCATCGACCACTACACCTTCCAGATGACGACAACACAGGGACTAACGGCATTGCTCAAAAGTCCCGTCCTCCAGTTTATTGCTACGCTCTCAACCGGATCTCCAGCCCTAGCATATATGCTGGCAGAGCAAATTCCCGTGGAACAGTTGCCGATTGTGATTGGTAAACTCCAAATGGGATATGAGCTTTTCTCGCTCTTGAATACAGGCAACCTTAACCCACTCAACTTTGAATTGCTATCTCTGTGGCCGCTACTGCTGGAAAACTCAGCTTCACCCGATCGCAACGCCTGGGCATTTGGTCACGCCCTAGTGGAATACTGGACTCAAAATTTAACGATTGAAAAACTTCGGGAGCGATTTGAGTATTATTTGGCGATTTCCAAATAATTTGTCTGTATTGAGGAATTAATGTCCTTGACACTTAAGCAGGTTGATTACCCTGGAAAGTCTGAGTCGATTACACTTTGTTGCCTTCTTCATCAAAACTTTATCAAATCAGTAAAAATACTAGCTTAGAGTTAGTTTAAAATCCCACTTATCTTTACCAAAAGCAAATAAATGAGTATGCGAAGACTATCTATGGCTGCTCTGGGAGTGGCATTTATAGCTATGGCAACTATACCTACACTTCCAGCTCAAGCTGCCCTACTAGAGTTTAACTTCACTACCAAAAGCAGCGGAACAGGTTCATTTACCTTAGACACGGACACTGCCCGCGATCCTAACCCAGCCTTATTTTCAAACCCTGATGGATCTTTTACTGATGGGATTTCATACCCAGGTGCTATTTCTGACTTTACTTTTTCAGCACCATCTAGAAGTTTTAGCAACCTCAGTGGTGACTTCGGTGTTTTTCCATCTCTTCCTTTAGCTAGTAATAGCGTAGGGGCTCTGAGCACTGTTCTTTCTCCAGCCGGATGCTTAACAGCACCTGACTACTCCTGTTCAGTTGGAATTGATGTAAAGTACTTAGGCAATATTTCAGAACTTCCCGTACTTTCCACTAACCCACTTTCCTACTTCACAGCTACTGACATTAAGTTCCTTGATTCCCAGACGAGCAAGCTTCTTAGCAGTGATCCGATAACTAGTTTTCGAGCTGTACGTGTTCCAGAGTCTGATTCTGTACTAGGCTTATTAGCTATTGGGGTTGGAGGCGCAGCTTTGCTACTGAAGCGTAAATTTAGTGTTACTCATCTGGGTTAAAGCAGTACGCCTGAAGCTGTGGGTACTGATTTCCCACTGTAAACAAAAGGCTAAAACTATTATGCCATAATAGTTTTAGCGTTCTGTGCAGCGAAAAAGTTGGATAATGTAAGCGTAGCCCATCCCAGACATTGCTTTTATTCCATTAAATCATCTGTCGCAGCCTCTCCCGGATAAAAGCGATCGCTCAGAATTTCCTCAAAAGGATATAAACATTGCTTGGGAAATGTTAAGAGTGGCAGATTTGTTTCTCCCGATGCTAAATCCCTACCATTTTCATAAGATTCCTGGAGTGCTTCTTCAACGTAAGGCTTCAGGCTAGGATTTTCGTTGAGCAACTTGAGAATTTCCCGCCGTTGTACTCTAATTGTCGCCAACCAACTACGACTCCTTTGCTTTGGTTGATATTCCCATTTAAGCAAATGTCCAATTAATATACCAAGACGATTTCTCAATTCTTGGCGTTCCTTTCTTCCCAAAGATTCAATTTCCTCAATTAAATTTGGCAGATCAAGCTGGTTCCATTGGTGATAACGCAGAAGGTTAGCTTGTTCTTGAGTCCAACTGTAAAAGTCATTTTCGTAGAGGTTTGGCATCAGGTTTTTTTTTTGCCGTTTTTCAGGTTTGTAGTGTCTACATAATTGAATAATTCATAATTATATTTCAGATAGAAATTTAAACCTGATTTGAAACACGATTGTCTGCATAAGCATCAAGTACGAATTACGAATTACGAATTAGAAAGTCACTACACTCCGAATTGATTCACCTTTATGCATCAATTCAAAAGCATCATTAATTTGCTCAATTGGCATTACATGGCTAATCAAATCATCAATATTTATCTTACCTTGCATATACCAATCAACAATTTTCGGCACATCTGTACGTCCTCTAGCGCCACCGAATGCCGAACCTTTCCAAACGCGCCCAGTTACTAGTTGAAAAGGACGAGTACTGATTTCCTGTCCAGCACCAGCAACACCAATAACCACACTGACACCCCAACCTTTGTGGCAGCATTCTAATGCTTGACGCATAAGTTTGACATTACCAATACATTCAAAACTGTAATCAGCACCGCCTTTGGTTAAATCAACCAGATAGGGAACTAAATTACCCTCTACTTCCTGGGGATTAACAAAGTGTGTCATGCCAAACTTTTCTGCCAAAGCGCGTTTGCTGGGATTAATATCCACCCCGACAATCATATTTGCCCCTACCATCCGCGCCGCCTGGATGACATTTAAACCAATACCACCCAAGCCTAAAACCACAACATTTGCTCCCGGTTCCACCTTGGCAGTATTGATGACTGCACCGATACCAGTAGTCACACCACAGCCAATGTAACAAACCTTATCAAATGGGGCATCTTCCCGAATTTTTGCCAGGGCGATTTCCGGCAGCACCGTATAGTTGGCAAAAGTCGATGTACCCATGTAATGATGAATCATCTGCCCATCGAGACTAAAGCGACTGGTGCCATCGGGCATGACACCGCGTGCTTGAGTTAGGCGAATGGCTTGACAGAGATTAGTTTTGAAACTCAGACAATATTCGCACTGACGGCATTCGGGAGTGTAGAGGGGAATTACATGATCCCCTGGTTTCAAACTCGTGACACCAGCACCTATCTCTACTACCACACCAGCGCCTTCATGTCCCAAAATTGCCGGAAACAAACCTTCGGGATCGTCACCAGATAAGGTAAAGGCATCGGTATGACAAACCCCACTGGCTTTAATTTCAACTAACACTTCGCCGGCTTTTGGCCCCGATAGTTGAACGGTTTCAATCGTCAACGGCTTACCTGCACTGTAAGCTACTGCTGCTTTAACTTGCAATGTCAGCCCTCTTATATAGTTTTGTCATTTGTCATTTATCATGATTATTTTCCTCATCTCCCCCATCTCCACTCCCCTCATAGGTATTGAGCGCATGATACAATTTTGTATCACTTCATCGTATTTATTCAGCGCGATCGCCCCTATAACGATAAATATTACTTTGTTAAGATATCATTCTCCAGCTAGATTAGTTAGAGACGGTAACAGCTGTTTTGCCAACGATGTAAACTTGATGTCAGCAGCAACCCTCAAATAATTTGTCCACCCCTCAATTCATATATTTTGTCACAGCTTATGAACCCTGCCCTAACTCAAATTGGCGCTCAAATGTCCAACCTGACTGGCGTAAGAGCAATCATGAAGGATATTATCGAAACATTACGAGCGGGTGCAGGGCAGCAGTTTATTAATTTGAGTGCTGGGAATCCGTTGATTTTGCCAGAGGTAGAGCAATTATGGCGGGATTGTACTGCACAGCTTTTGGCTAGTCCAGAATATGGTGAGGTAGTTTGTCGCTACGGCTCAAGTCAGGGTTATGCACCATTAATTGAAGCGATCGCTAATGATTTTAACAAACGCTACGGGTTAAACTTAAGCGATCGCAATATCCTGATCACCCCCGGTAGTCAAACCCTTTACTTCTACGCTGTTAATACCTTTGGTGGCTACACTCCTAGCGGCGAGTTAAAACAAATCGTTTTGCCCCTGAGTCCTGACTACACAGGTTACGGCGGTATCAGCTTAGTTCCAAAAGCCCTAATCGCCTATAAACCGACTCTTGATATTGATGCAGCCGCCCACAGATTTAAATATCGCCCCGACTTCAGCCAACTGTCGATTACAGAAAATACTGGTTGTGTCCTCTTCTCTCGCCCCTGTAATCCTACTGGTAACGTCCTCACAGATGATGAGGTGAAAAAAATTGCTGCCCTGGCTGCACCTTATAAGGTACCCGTGTTAATTGACTCAGCTTATGCGCCTCCCTTCCCAGCATTGAACTTTACCGAAATGACACCAGTGTTTGGTGATAATATCTTACACTGCATGAGTTTATCGAAAGCGGGATTACCAGGAGAAAGAATTGGTATTGCCATTGGGGATGAAAAGTGGATTGAAGTGCTGGAGTGTTTCCAGGCAAATATGAGTCTCCATTCTTCACGTTATGGCCAAGCGATCGCCGCTTTTGCAATCAATTCTGGTGCCTTGGTAGAAATTTCTCATACTGTCATCCGTCCCTTTTACCAAAATAAGTTTACCGTTTTAGAAACCAGCTTAGAACAAGCGATGCCCAAGAATTTACCTTGGTTTCTCCATCGCGGTGAAGGAGCAATTTTTGCTTGGTTGTGGTTACAGGATTTACCCATAAGTGATTGGGAATTTTACCAACGAGTCAAGCAAGTAGGTGTGATTATTGTCCCTGGAAGTAGCTTTTTCCCCGGTTTAGAGGAAGAATGGGCGCACAAGCACGAATGTTTCCGCATCAGCCTCACCGGCAGCGATGAAGAGATTACCACAGCTATGCAACGTTTAGCAAAAGTGGCTGAAGAAGCTTATCAGCGTGCAGTTGTGAGTGCTTGAGTCGGGAGTTAGGAGTAGAGACGCGATTAATCGCGTCTGTACAGGAGTTAGGAGTTATAAGAATTCTTTCCCAATGCCCAATGACAAATGAAAAATGACAAATGACAAATCAGATAATTGGCTAGAAATTGGTAAGATTGTTGCCCCTCAAGGATTGTCTGGGGAATTACGGGTTTATCCTGTATCTGACTTTCCCGAAAGATTTGAGGTGCCGGGAAAACGTTGGTTGTTGCGTTCAGGTGAGACAGAACCACAACCAATCGAATTATTGACAGGACGTTATATTAGTAACAAAAACTTGTATGTGATTAAATTAGCTGGTGTGGTAAATTGCGATCAGGCTCTGGCCTTACGCGGTTGTAAGTTAATGGTGCCAGCAAGCGATCGCCCCCAATTAGGCGAAGATGAATATCATGTCTTAGATTTGATTGGCTTGGAAGTTTTTATGCAAGCATCTGGCGAACTCGTGGGGACGGTGGTAGATATCATCTCTGCTGGGAATGATTTGTTAGAAGTGAAGTTGGATAAATCATTTGCTAGTGACAAAAAGCAAAAGACTGTTTTAATTCCATTTGTGCAAGCGATCTCACCAGTGGTAGACTTACCATCTGGTCGGATTGAAATTACGCCACCGCCTGGGTTGTTGGAAATAAATAATTAGATCATTAATTGAATGGGGATTATTAATTTTTAATTTTGAGTTCGGAGGAAGCGACGTGACTCAAGCTTTACCAAAAATCGTAACTTTTGAAGAATTTGTCAAGTGGAAACCAGAGAATGAACGCTATGAATTGCACAACGGAATAATTGTTAAAATGCCTCAACCTGTAGGAGACCATGAAGAGGTAACAGGATTTTTAGCTTTTGAACTGACTAGAGAATGTATCCGTTTAAATCTCCCATACTTCATACCCAAGACAGCACTAGTCAAACCACCTGTAAATGAATCAGGTTACTCGCCAGATGTACTGTTGTTTAATCGCCCTAATTTGATCAACGAACCTCTGTGGAAAAAAGAATCCACTGTTATTCAACCTGCATCAATTCCTGTAATTGTTGAAGTTGTTAGTACGAATTGGCGTGATGATTACCTCAAAAAATATGCGGATTATGAAGAAATGGGAATTCCTGAATACTGGATTATTGATTATGCTGCTTTAGGCGGTAGAGAGTTTATTGGCAAACCAAAACAACCTACTATCTTAGTTTGTTCTTTGGATGAGGGTGAGTATCAAGTTAGCAAGTTTCGGGCTACAGACCGCATCCACTCCCCAACATTTCCAGAGTTACATTTAACTGCTCAACAGATTTTTCAAGCGGGTAATATTTCATATTAATTCATAAGACCTCTTGCAAAAGTCCCTAACACCCCACCCCCAGCCCCTCCCGGCAGGCTCTTAGGGGAGAATTTGACGTAAGTCAAAGGCGGGGTGGGGTTCTTTTTTTTGATTTATGCAATAAGTCTATAGTTCATAATTCATAAGCGTAGCCCGTTGTAGCGATCGCTTTCCATCCTCTGCCAAGAGCTAAGGAATTTAGTCACAAAGGCTGGAAAAATTCATCATGGGTAGATGGCCATCATCTAGAAAACAAGTAGAATTGCGTACTGATGAACCCGTCAAAATCTTTTTGGAATGGAGTGTCGATAATGACATTAGCAACGATTCCACAAACCAAGCCTTTAACAGATGAAGAATTACGTAAGATAAACGCCTACTGGCGTGCAGCTAATTATCTTTCGGTTGGGCAAATCTATCTACTCGACAATCCGCTACTAAAAGAACCGCTAAAGCTGGAACACGTCAAACCCAGGCTATTGGGGCACTGGGGAACTACACCAGGGCTGAACTTTATCTATGTTCACCTGAATCGGGTGATCAAAAAATATGACCTAAACACAATCTATATTGCCGGGCCTGGTCATGGAGGCCCCGGACTGGTAGCCAATACCTACCTAGAAGGCACCTACAGCCAGTATTATCACAACATCTCCCAGGATGCTGAGGGAATCCAGAAACTCTTCAAACAATTCTCTTTCCCCGGTGGTATTCCCAGCCACGTTGCACCGGAAACCCCTGGTTCGATCCATGAAGGCGGTGAACTTGGTTACGCCCTTGTCCACGCTTACGGTGCTGCTTTTGATAACCCTGACTTGATTGTTGCTGCTGTTGTCGGTGATGGGGAAGCTGAAACAGGTGCTTTAGCGACTAGCTGGCATTCCAACAAGTTTCTTAACCCTGTACATGATGGTGCTGTACTTCCGATCCTGCATCTGAATGGGTATAAAATTGCCAATCCAACAGTACTGGCACGGATCAGCCATGAGGAATTAGAAAGCTTATTTGTGGGCTACGGCTACAAGCCATACTTTGTCGAAGGTAATGATCCCGCAGATGTCCACCAGCAGATGGCGGCGACTCTAGATATAGCGATCGCCCAAATTCAAAACATCCAAAGAGAAGCCCGTGTACATGGTTTCACCGAACGCCCCCAGTGGCCGATGATTGTCATGAGAACCCCCAAGGGTTGGACAGGACCCAAAGAAGTCGATGGCAAAAAAACTGAAGGTTCTTGGCGATCGCACCAGGTTCCCTTGAGCAACATAGCCCAACAGCCAGAACACCTAAAAATCCTAGAAGATTGGATGAAGAGTTACAAACCAGAAGAACTCTTCGACAGCAACGGTAGGCTGATTCCCGAACTAGCAGAACTGGCTCCCCAAGGTCATCGACGCATGGGTGACAATCCCCACGCCAACGGCGGTATTATGCTCTCCGACCTGAATATGCCCGACTTTAAACAGTATGCGGTAAATGTTTCCCAACCAGGAAAGGCGATCGCGGAAGCTACCAAAGTTACCGGCAAATTCCTGCGCGATGTTATGCAACTTAACCAAGAAAGTAGCAACTTCCGCATATTTGCCCCCGACGAATTGGCATCAAATCGTTTGGATGCCGTGTTGGAAGTCACAGATAGAACTTGGGTCGCGGAGATTTATCCTGAAGATGACCACCTTTCCCCTAACGGTCGCGTGATGGAAATTCTCAGCGAACATTGTTGCCAAGGATGGTTAGAAGGCTATCTCCTCACAGGGCGTCACGGGTTGTTTACTTGCTACGAGGCATTTATCCACATCATTGACTAGATATTCAACCAACACGCCAAATGGTTGAAAACTACCTTAGATATTCCCTGGCGTAGACCGATCGCTTCCCTCAATTACCTACTCTCCTCCCACGTTTGGCGACAAGACAATAACGGCTTCTCGCACCAAGACCCCGGTTTTATCGACCATGTAATCAATAAGAAAGCAGATATCGTCCGCGTTTATTTGCCCCCCGATGCCAACACTCTGCTATCAGTAACAGACCATTGCTTGAGAAGCCGCAACTATGTCAATGTGATCATTGCCGGAAAGCAACCAGCATTGCAATATCTGAACATGGATGCTGCTATCAAGCACTGCACCAAAGGTATCGGCATTTGGGAATGGGCAAGCAACGACCAAAGCAGCGAACCAGATATAGTAATGGCTTGCGCTGGGGATATTCCCACCTTAGAAACCTTAGCGGCTGTAGACATCCTGCGCCAGCACTTTCCTGAGTTAAAGGTGCGGGTAGTGAACGTAGTCGATTTAATGACACTACAGCCAAAAAGCGAACATCCCCACGGTTTGAGCCAAAAAGACTTTGACACGATTTTCACCACAGACAAACCCATTCTCTTTGCCTTTCATGGCTATCCCTGGCTGATTCATCGGCTAACCTACCGTCAGACTAATCACGATAACTTGCATGTGCGTGGCTACAAGGAAGAGGGAACTACCACCACCCCCTTTGATATGGTTGTTCTCAACGATCTTGATCGCTTCCATTTGGTAATTGATGTAATTGACCGCGTGCCCAAACTAGGATATAAGGCAGCTTATGTCAAACAGCAGTTGCAAGATCAGCTAATTGAACACAAACACTATATTGATAAAAAAATACTCAACTACTGATTGTGGGGTGGGCGTCTCGCCCTCATCCCCTAACCCCTTCTCCCAAGTTGGGATTCGGGGAACTAGAGAATTTGCTCCCCTCTACCAAAATTGGTAGAGGGGGTGGGGGTGAGGGTCAAATCTCGAAAGCTTGCCAAGGCTATATTTCTACGTTACAGCTATTTTCAGGTAAATAGACCACGCGGTAGGGGCACAGCATGCTGTGCCCCTACGACAGATGTGGTTCAGATACATGATTTCTGCTGTAAGTTGACACCAATGGCGACACGAGCGCCCTAGCCAAAGGCGGGCTTTCCGTCCCACCCCACAAGTAGTAGTAATTTATTTGTTGGAAATCCCTAAGGGGGGACAAGGAGAGTCTTTAATACTCGTGAATGAAGCTCGGAACTCCACTCCCTTGCCCCCAATAATTCTCTAGGAGAGGCTGCGCCAACGGCTTCTCTACGAGACGCTACGCGAACGCTCAGTACAAGTGCCCAATACTTCTCTAGGAGAGGCTGCGCCAACGGCTTCTCTACGAGACGCTACGCGAACGCTCAGTACAAGTGCCCCATCAAGTACGTCCGGTGAGGTTGGCAATTACAGCCGCTAACTCACCCGGATTAACTGGCTTGGGGACGTAGAGTTGAAAGCCTGCCAACAGGGCTTGCGTGCGATCTTCTGCCCTAGTATAAGCTGTCAGCGCTACTGCTGGAATCCGTCCTCCTTCGTCTGTTGGCAGCGCCCTCACTTTCCGAATTAATGTGTAGCCGTCTTCTTGGGGCATACTAATGTCGCTTACCAGTACATGGGGGTGAAATTGTTGCAGGGCAAGCAGTGCTTCACAAGCAGATGCAGCTGCTATGACTTGGGTGCCATACTCTCTCAGAATCGTTGTCAGCAAATGACGCGCCTCTGCCTCATCATCGACAATCAGCACCCGCAAGCCATCTAGCTTCGGTAGGTAATTCTTAGCCTCTTGGACATGTACGAAAGATGAAAGCTGTTCTGCTGTATTAGCCTCTAGATAAATGGCTTTCATTGGCAGATTCACAATGAATGTCGCCCCCTGTCCAATTCCTGGACTTTCAGCAGAGACTGTACCACCGTGTAATTCTACCAAGTGGCGGACGATCGCTAACCCTAATCCTAACCCACCGTGCGATCGCGTGCTGGAACTGTCGGCTTGACGAAAGCGTTCAAATACATGGGACAGGAATTCGGCAGCAATTCCCCCTCCCGTATCGCTGACTCGAATTTGCATATAAGATTCAATG
The DNA here is from genome assembly GCF_054880495.1 of Nostoc sp. Classification (NCBI taxonomy): domain Bacteria; kingdom Bacillati; phylum Cyanobacteriota; class Cyanophyceae; order Nostocales; family Nostocaceae; genus Nostoc; species Nostoc sp. The sequence goes on along the minus strand of NZ_JBTYKD010000405.1, from coordinate 9,383 downwards.
CCCTGCAATTGCACATCGACTCTTCCCCCTTTGGGTGTAAACTTGACGGCGTTGGAGAGCAAATTCCACACAACCTGTTGCAAGCGCTTGGCATCACCCATAATTACCCCGACTTCCGGGTTGAATTGACACTTGATGCTAATCTCTTTGGCCTGGGCTGCTGGGCGGACAGTATAGATTGCTGCCTCTACAAGTGGTACAAGTTTTACCTGATGAATATTTAGATGAAGTGTGCCTCTAATAATCCGCGAGACATCTAGGATATCTTCGATCAGTTGAGTTAGGGATTTGGTGTTACGCTCAATAGTCTCTAGTGCCCGAACAGTAGTAGTCTCATCAAACTTACGACTCCTAAGTAGCTGCGTCCAGCCCATTATGGCGTTTAGGGGTGTGCGGAGTTCGTGGGAGAGTGTGGCGAGAAACTCATCTTTGATCCGGTTTGCAGTTTCGGCATCAGCGCGTGCTGATTGTTCGCGCTCAAGCAATTGTTTGCGTTCTTGCTCTGCTTGCTTGCGTTCTGTAATGTCGCGTTGAGTTCCCCAGGCTCTGACTAAAAGCCCATTTTCGACAATTCCCACTAGATTATTCAAAAAATATTTGGAATTACCTTGCTTATCTATTTCATGGGACTCTGCATCAATTAGTCGGTAGTTAGAACGGATAAAACTACGCAGGTATGCAATATTATCTGGATCGGAGGAAACGAGAAAGTCTCCTAGTCTGGCGCTGATAATTTCTCCGGCACAAGAAAAGCCATACATCTGCGCCATAACATTGTTGCATTCCGCTAAGTAAACATATTGGTAAAAATGTTGAATTTGTTCATCTTCTGGACAGTCTGGCGAAATTGGAACTTCCAGTTCAATGCACCAAATAGCTTCTGAACTCTGCTCTAAAAAAGCGCGGTAGCGTTCTTCGCTTTTGCAAAGGGCAAGCTCTAGTTGTTTGTGTTTGCTTAAATCAACTACAAAACTAATAATATCGTCTGGATTATTTTCTAACAAAGCAGAACTTAACAGGACAGCAACCCGGCTGTGATCTTTGCGGATATATTCGTTCTCAAAGGGCTGAGACACGCCTTTGGTTGTCAGTTCTGCGTTAGAGAAAATCACCGAAGGTATCGCGCGATCGTTAGCTTCAATATATTCTGGTGGGATCATCTCGCGCCATCTAACTTGCCCTGATCGCAAATCTTCTTGCGAATAACCTACCATTCCTAAAAAAGCATCATTAGCTTCTGCGATCGCTCCGTCCATTTTGGTTACAATTACCCCAATGATATTGGAATCTACCAACTTTCTAAACCTTGCTTCGCTCACCTGAAGATATTGTTTGGCAGTGCGTAACTCGGAATTTAGCAAGCTAATAAGTGTTGTCACCAGCACAAATAGACCTAACCGCAATATGTTGTCTAGACTCGCAACCAAGAGCGAAAACACAGGCTCTAAAAAAAAGTACCTGATCGCTAAAGTAGACAAAGCAGTAGCCAGCAACCCTGCTCCCATGCCACCATACCAGGAACTAACCGCCACGGCGGCAAAAAACAGTAGAAAAATAGTTGGTTCTAATAGTGGCTGTAGCAATAGGCTACCAACAGCCAATAGTGCCACAGCATAAGGCGCTAGCAGGGAACGTATTCCTTTCAATGTGGCTTCTCCTTTTATGCAGCTAGCTAAAGGATTATTCTCAAAATCAGCTAGATAATGCGTAGGCGTAGACATCGCTCAACCCCTATTATGAGCGGAAAAATACACCTGTAAGCAATTAATTGGTACGAATCTATCTAAAGTAGTAAAACTTAGTTATAGCCAAGGTTGAATAGCTGATAATCGTCGCTCTAATTATAGATATTCTCATTTTTACTCTCTATCAAATAGTAGATATTTATTAAACTTTTAAATTGATTTCTTTTAGTATATAAGTCATCATTTCACCTTTACCTTTAACCTTAATTAAACCTCCTTTCTCCAATAAGTATTTATCTTTTGAAAGCTGATAAGTTGTTTCACCAACCTGGATAGTAGCTGCTATAGCGTGTGATTCCATTCTACTAGCAATATTGACTGTATCTCCCCAAAGGTCGTAGGCAAACTTTTTCAGCCCTATTATCGGTTTGCCGACGGGACATTCCCTGACTAATCAGCGCATCTAGTTGGGTTTTGTCGGAATTATTTGGATGAATCATGCACTTTTTGCGTTATTAGTAATTAATGGACTAGGGAATGGGGCATCGCGCATAGGGCATAGCGAATGGAAATAATTACCAATGCCCAATGCCCAATGCCCAATACTTCTCTACGAGAGGCTGCGCCAACGACAACGCTACTTCTCTACGAGAGGCTGCGCCAACGACGTCGCTCAGTACAAGTCAGTACAAGTGCCCAATGCCCAATGCCCAATGCTCAATTTCCAAAATGGCTCGTACCCCTACATTAAATTTTGATCGTGGCACATTAATTTTGCATCCACCACCACGCGGTAAAGGTTGGATGGACTATGCGACGTGGGATGATCGAGTTGAAAAATTCCGCATTCCAGCAATTAGATACCGATCGCTAGTGGAAGCACTACAAGCCGAAGATGTCTATTTTATCGATGAGGCGAAGCAATTTTATCCTGTAGATTTGGTTCCCAGTCTGGAAATGGAACCATATCCCCACCAAACTGAGGCGCTAGCGGCTTGGAAACTGGCGGGTAGACTAGGGGTAGTTGTGCTTCCCACGGCGGCGGGAAAGACTTATTTGGCACAAATGGCGATGCAGTCAACGCCACGCACGACGCTAATTGTCGTACCAACTTTGGATTTAATGCATCAGTGGTATGCACACCTAGTAGCGGCTTTCCCCGATGCTGAGGTGGGATTGCTGGGAGGTGGTTCGCGGGATAGAACGGCAATTTTAATTGCAACTTATGATAGTGCAGCAATTCACGCTGAAACGTTGGGAAATCAATATGCCTTGATTGTTTTTGACGAATGTCATCATTTACCGACAGATTTTAATCGGGTGATTGCGGAATATGCGATCGCACCTTATCGCCTGGGACTCTCTGCGACACCAGAACGCACCGATGGTAAACACGCCGACTTAAATATTCTCATTGGCCAAGAAGTATATCGCAAACGCGCTGAAGATTTGGCGGGGAAGGCATTAGCAGAACATGAAATCGTCCAAATTAAGGTAAAGTTATCGCAACTTGAGCGGGAAAGATACAACCAACTAATTCAAACCCGTAACGACTTTTTAAAGCAATCGAAGATTTCTTTGGGGAGTCTTCAAGGTTGGCAAATGTTCGTCCAAATGAGCGCGCGATCGCAATCTGGACGAAGAGCTATGTTAGCGCACCGGGAAGCAAAAGATATCGCTTTGGGTACTGATGGGAAATTGCGAATTCTCGCTGATTTATTGGCAGAACATTATCCGGCACGAATTTTGATTTTTACTGCGGATAATGCGACGGTTTACCGCATTTCTCAAGAGTTGTTAATTCCGGCAATTACTCATCAAACTCCTGTGAAGGAACGGCATGAGATATTAACAAGGTTTCGAGAGGGTAAATATAATACTTTGGTTGCTTCTCATGTTTTGAATGAAGGGGTTGATGTGCCGGCGGCTTCTGTGGCGATTATTTTATCAGGAACGGGTTCGGCTAGGGAGTATACTCAGCGATTGGGGAGGATTTTACGAAAGGGGAATATTGAGAATAAACGGGCGATTTTATATGAGGTAGTGGCGGAGGATACGAGTGAGGAGGGGACTTCGGCTAGGCGAAGAGGCGAGAGGAAAAACGTAGACGCGACAGAGGCTTCCCAAAGGGTACCGCAGAGGCGCGGAGGACGCACAGAGGAGGAGGAGAAAAAAGTTGTGTATGGCAGTGGAAAGGAAAGGAGTTTGAAGGCAGCGGAACAGTTAGAAATTAATTATTCAGTCCAAAATCCTTCGACTGAGGAAAGTCGTTCGCGTAGCGTTCCGCAGGAAAGTCCAAAATCGCTCGACTGAGCGTTCGCGTAGCGTCTCGGAGAGAAGTCGAAGTCTAAAATCCAAAATTCAGCAGATGTTACCGACAGACTTACTGATGCACCGCCAAAACGGGGAGGAGATTATTCCGAAGAGACTGAAGATTGATCAGAAAACTTCGGAGTTGGCGATTGAGTTAATTAATTATTTTCAATCAGCAGTGGGGAAAACTCAAGGTGTGCTTGAGCGACAACTAACTGATTTTGAAGGAGATTCTACAGATTATCGGGTGAAGCGAGGATTAGCTTATATTCTCAAAAGCAGTTTTTGCACTTTTGAGGTGGTTAGTCCTTTGGAACCACAAATGTTAAGAGAACGAGTGTTTTCGCTAGCTGCAAAGTCTGTTTCTAGTCGGGAATCAACACAAGTTACTCTGAATAAAGTTGCTGATGAGTTAACTCAAGAACTTGAACGGGAAGTTTTATCAGAACAGGTTCGTAATGGACTGTATGCTGATTTATCTGAAAATAAAATTTTGACTGTGTTTGATGCACCAATAGCGCCAGATTTGTTAAATCGATATAACTTATCTCAGGTGCAGGGTGTATTTTATAAAGCCAGTCAACTGGTATTAAATGCTCACCGGAATGTTCCGGGTGAATATAAGCTGTTATTTCGCTATTTAAAGTTGTTTCAATTGATGGCTTATATTGAGGGTGATGCTGACCACGGGTTTACAATTACTATTGACGGTCCGACGAGTTTGTTTAATTGTAGTACGCGGTATGGGTTAGCGATCGCAAAACTTATTCCGGCTTTACTTCACGTTACTAGATGGAGTCTTTCTTCGATTCTCCAAACCCGCGACGCTTATACAAATACTTGGAAAACTGGACGTTTCACTCTCAATTCCGAATGTGGTTTGGTATCCCATTATCCACCAGGGAAGCCCTACGATAGTATGCTAGAAGCATCTTTTGCTGAAAAGTGGGATGCGTTGAAAAGTGGTTGGGCGTTAGAGCGAGAAGTTGATTTGATACCAATTCCCGGTAGTGTGATGATTCCCGATTTCCGCTTAGTGCATGCTGATGGACGTACTTTCTTATTAGAAATTGTTGGTTATTGGCGACCAGAATATTTACAAAAGAAGTTTTCTCAGGTGCGACGGGCTGGACGCGATGACTTGATTTTGGCAATTTCCGAGCGACTTAATTTAGAAAAAGCGGGAGTAAAATTAAATGATGTCCCCGCTAGAATTGTTTGGTTTAAAGATAAGTTATTGCCGAAAGCTGTGTTAGCTGTAATGGATTGAACAAGGATAAATGAGATGAAAACTATAGAAACAATTGCCACAGTTACCAAAGATGGTAAAATTACAGCGCAGTTACCATTGGATATTCCAGAAGGTGAGCATCAGGTGGTAATAGTAATTGATGAGAAGCCTTTGGTAGAGAAATTAGAGAGTAAGGAAAAGCGTCCTTCTCTAAACTTTCCTGTGCATAATTGTGGACTTTGTCCTGAAAATCTTTCTTTAAGACGTGAGGATATGTATGACGATTGGGGTCGTTAACTCTGTATTTTTGGACACGAACATTTTAGTGTATGCAAATGTGTCCGAATCTCTCTTTCACCAAGTAGTGATGTATTAATCTAATAGAAATACTATGAAAAGTATAGAAACAATTGCCACAGTTACCAGAGATGCTAAGATTACAGTGCAATTACCATTGGATATTGCGGAAGGTGAGCATCAGGTGGTAATAGTAATTGATGAAAAGGTTTTGATTGAGGAAACAGAGAAGAAAAAAAAGAAAGCGCCTCTCAAATTTTCCGCCTATCCTGTAGGATTAGTCTCGGAAAGTTTAACTTTCCGTAGAGAAGACCTTTATGCAAACGACTAATAGCTCTGTTTTCGTCGATACGAATATTTTAGTTTATGCAAATTTAGCCTTGTCGCCATTTCATATAGAAGCGACAGAACGACTGCAAGCACTTGCAAAAGAAGGTATTGATTTATGGATTAGTCGCCAAACTTTGAGAGAGTATTTGGCAGCAATGACAAGACGAAGTGACTTAACTGGGAACATTCCTATTACATCTTTAGTGGCAGATGTACGGTATTTTGCTAGTTATTTTCGTTTGGTTGAAGATAATTTGCTGGTGACAGAAAGGTTGCTAACACTCATGGAGGAAATTCCTAGCGGTGGTAAGCAAGTTCATGATGCAAATATTGTTGCCACAATGCTAGTTTATGCCATTCCTCAGTTACTCACTCACAATACAAGTGATTTTGCCAGATTTTCTGGGTTAATTACTGTCTTGCCATTACAAGGTTAACGCCGTGTGCGACTTTATCTCAAACCTAACCCCCAACCCCTTCCCTACTAGCGTTGGGGAGCAAGAATCAAAGCCTCTCGACCTTTCGGGGAGAGGAATGGAAGCGGGGTTCCAAGAGTAGGTTGCATATTATCGCATAGGTTAGATTATTTGTTGTTACTACTCATGAAAATTTACTTCACGTTACGAAATGCAGTCTTTCGGTAATTTTACAATCCCACTGACTAACCCCAAACACTTCTGCGTTCCCAATATTCAGCGACTCTTTTTTCCCACTCTTCCCAGTAATCTTTGATAACTGTTGATTCAAACCAAAATATCTCAGCTGGCATTTCTGGAATCGCTACTACCAAGAGAGCGTGCTTTAGCTGAATGCCATAATCTCGATAATACTCGTTAGCTGCTCCTATATACGCCGTAAGTTGCAGTGGATGTTCATATAAATGCTCAATTGAGCCTTTGGGTTTGTCTGCTGTTTTCCACTCGCAAATACAGGGAATACCTTGATAGCTGGCAATACAATCAACTTTACCAGAATAACCCAAATCATGATGAAAAACAGAGCCTTCCACGAGTCTAACTGTGTCGATTTGTTGTAAAACTGGCTTAATACTCTCCCAATAAAGGCGACTCGCTTCAGGACAAACAGGGTTTTGACCAAGGAGGTAGCGCTCAATTTGTTTGTGTGTTTGGGTTCCCCGACGGCTAGCAGTTGTAGTAATGCGGGTAGCTTCTTCTGTACCAACACGCGCTTTCCAGTTTAATAATCTGTCTCTGTCTGCTTGTGATTTGGTGGCATTAAGTATTGTAGTAACGCTGGGAAAGCGATTTCCCTTGGCATCTACATAATATTGTTTACCATTTTCTCTCTTTGATGTAGCATTAATGCGTGGTAGCAGTTGGGTATCTATCATGCATCAGTTGGTATGTTGACTTTAATATGTGTGATATATTTCCGAAATAAATAAAACTGCATTTGTATCTTCCGGTGGGATGTTGTATCTTATTACTAAATTATGGAGCCTGTAACGCTGACCGCAGTTGGAACAGCGATCGCTACTATAGTTTTAACTAAAGCTCTAGAAAAAACTGGCGAAAAGCTTGGGGAAGCTGCATTAGACAAAAGTCGTGAGTTAATCGAACAGCTACATTATAAAAATAAGTTGCCCCTGTTAGCGAATGCAACACAGCAGCCGTTAGATTATGGCAAAGTACTGCTGGAGTTGAAAGCAGTAGCAGATGCAGATACCGAAATTGCTCAATCAGTGCGAGAAGTGGAAGCAGCCGCAAATGCTGACCCCCAAGTAGCGCGGAAAGTCCAGGCGCTAGCGAATGACCTAAACTCGCAACCAGCAGGCGTTATCAATTCTACAAAGTTAGCTGACTCTATTAAAAACGTCTTTCAGGGAAATACTTTCACTGGTACTAATAACTTCTGACTGTACCCGCCTGAAGGGGAACAGGTAAAGTTAAATCCCTCTACTGAAACACCGCAAAATTTACCTCTAAGTGGGGTGGTAGAGTTTATTGGACGTGAGGCTGAATTGCAAAACCTGCATGAAATGTTGCAGGAAAATAATCAGGTGGTAATTGCTGCGATCGCTGGCATGGGTGGACTGGGTAAAACAGAACTGGCCTTACAATATGCAATGGCTCACCGTGAAATTTACAAGGGTGGAATTTGCTGGTTGTTGGCAAAATCTGGAGATGTGGGCATTCAAATTGTGCAGTTTGCTAGAACTCACATTGATTTAAACCCACCAGAAGGTTTGGATGTCCTCGCACAAGTGCAATATTGGTTTCGGCATTGGCGTGAGGGCGATGTGCTGCTAGTGTTAGACGATCTTGGGGAATATCAGCAGGTTAAGTCTTATTTACCCGCATCATCTTCTCGGTTTAAAGTGTTGATTACCACGCGCCAACACTTAGGAGCATCTATTAAGGAATTATCTTTAGATGTATTGCAATCAGAAGCAGCGCTGGAGTTATTAAAGTCATTTTTTAAAGATACACCACAGCGAATTGAGCAAGAATTAACTGTTGCAAATCAGTTGTGTGAGTGGTTGGGATATTTGCCTTTGGGTTTGGAATTAGTCGGGCGATATTTGGCGCGAAAACAGGATTTATCTCTAACAGAAATGTTGCGGCGCTTGGAGAAAAAACGACTAGAACAATCCGCCCTTGTTAAACCAGAAGCTGATATGACAGCACAACGGGGTGTGTTAGCAGCCTTTGAGTTGAGTTGGCAGGAATTAGAAGACAGGGATAAGCAGCTTGGCTGTTTGCTGAGTTTATTTGCCGTCGCACCTATATCTTGGAAGTTGGTGGAACAGTGTTTACCAGAGGAAGACGAGGAAGAGTTAGAGGAAATTAGAGATGATACCTTGCTGAAACTGCATTTGCTACAGCGTAAAGGTGAGGGAATTTACCAACTGCATCCACTGCTAAGGGAGTTTTTTCAATATAAGCTTACAGGTTTAGAACAGGCAGAGGAGTTTAAGCGAAGTCTTTGTCGGATAATAGTAGCAGTTGCCCAATATATTCCTGACTCGCCCACCCTTGAACAAATCAGCGCCGTTTCTCCTGCTATTCCTCATATAGCTGAAGTAGCGAATCATCTTATTGAATACCTCAGCAATGATGATTTACCTTGGCCTTTCGTCGGTAACGCTCGATTTTACAATGGTCAAGGTTTATATAACCAAGCTTTACCCTGGTATCAAAAATGTCTAGAAGTCACTAAAAAGCGATTGGGAGAAGAACATCCATCTGTCGCCTCTAGCCTCAACAACCTAGCGGGACTCTACAATTCCCAAGGCAGATACAGCGAAGCCGAACCCCTTTACATCCAAGCTTTAGCACTCAGGCGCAAGCTGCTGGGAGAAGAACATCCAGATGTCGCCACTAGCCTCAACAACCTAGCTAATCTCTACAACTCCCAAGGCAGATACAGCGAAGCCGAACCGCTTTTCATCCAAGCTTTAGCACTCACACGCAAGCTGCTGGGTGAAGAACATCCATCTGTCGCACTTAGCCTCAACAACCTAGCGTTACTCTACTACTCCCAAGGCAGATACAGCGAAGCCGAAC
>NZ_JBTYKD010000404.1:0-11199 GCF_054880495.1 Nostoc sp. | reverse complement strand
CCGAGATTATTTAACCCTGTCACGTAGTCTGGTTTAGATTTGAGAGCTTCTTTGTACTGACGAATTGCTAAGTCATATTGCTCTTGGCTAAAATAAATATAACCCAGCCCGTTGTAAATGGGGGCGATATCTTTTTCTCCCTCTTCTTGGGCAGCTTTCAGAGCTTTTTGAAACAGCGCGATCGCTTGGGAATACAATTTTTTTTCTGAATAAATACTGGCTAACTCATAATATTCTTGAGTCGTACCCTTTTCTTTCTCTAACTTCTTTCGCAATTTGGCAAAGGAACCTTCAATCTTGCGAGTTTTGAAAATCTGGCGAAAAACACCCACGGCTGCAAGTGTAAGGAAACCTACCAAAATTGAGAGATAAACAACGGCTAGACTATTATCCATTGCTGCAAATACAAATATTAAAACTTGCTTCTGTAATCTATTATCAGCCTATTGTCATTTGTCGTATGTTATTCACTAATGACTCATGACCAATGACCAACTTACGGTAAACCCCAATATTCAGAGCGTTGTTTGAGCCAACCTTCTGCTAAGTAACGAGCGATCGCTTTATTCACATTTCGTCTTAACTCATCGTACTGCAATCCCTTGGGCATGACTACAGATAAGGGTTCAGTTGATAACTTGATTGCCAGTAGCCGATATTGGGAATATTGTTGCACCCAACCGCTCAGAACGCTAGCATCTGCGGCAAAAGCTACGGCGGCATTATTTTCTATTCCCTCTCGCCCTTCGTCATAGGAATTCACTCCTACCAACTCGGCATTTGGCACATAGTACCGCACTTTCGCAATGGTACTGGAATTGTTGAGTACGGCAATTTTTTGTTTTGCCAAATCACTCAACTGCTGCACAGAGGCATCTTTTGTAACTAATACAGTGCTATCCAAATAGTAGGGAACACTGAAACTAACTATACGGCTGCGTGACTCGGTAGCTGTCACCCTAGCGATCGCAAAATCAACTTTCTTGTCTAAGACTACAGATAAGCGATCGCGATTTGCTACTGGTTTAAATTTGACAGCCTCGGCTTTACCAACCAAATCAACTGCCAATCGCTGTGCTAAGTCAATTTCCAAGCCTTGCAAATTGCCACTAGCATCTCTAAATCCCAAGGGACGCAAGTTATCCTTAACGGCAACAGTTAGATAGCCTCGCTGCTGAATTTCTGGCATTTGGGCAGCAGATGCAGTTAATCCCGTCCCTACTATGGAAAAGCAAAAAATCCAAAAAATAGTGGCGGATAATACCAGATGTAACCGAGTAATTACTTTCCATCTGCTACATCCGTTATAGCGTTTGCTAATCATAATAAGGTACATCATAGTCCCCTCCTCGCTTGCGGGGAGGGGGTTGGGGGTGGGGTTGTTGTACCTCACTCAAGCGAGAACCGCTATATACATCCCTAGCCACCTTTATCCTTTAGCTTGATTTGCCAATTCCGCAACTTTGCCGAAGCTAGCTGGATCGAGAACTGCCAATTGCGCCAACATCTTGCGATTTAGTAGGATATCAGCTTTTTTCAAATTACCGATCAATTGGCTGTAACTCAACCCGTGTTGCCTTGCAGCAGCGTTGATCCGAGTGATCCAAAGGCGACGAAAATCGCGCTTTTTCTTTTTGCGATCGCGGTAGGCACTCCGTAGCGCCTTCATCACTTGTTGGTTGGCGGTTCTAAACAGAGTTGAATGGGAACCGCGAAAACCTTTAGCTAGTTTGAGAATTTTATTGCGGCGCTTCCGAGCTACATTACCGCGTTTTACCCGTGTCATAACTTATTTCCTGAAGGACTTACAAATATGGGAGCATCAAACGCACGTTGAGTTCATCGCGTTCATGTACAAGTGTACTCTGGCGCAGGCTACGCTTCTTGTTGGAAGATTTGTGCTCTAAGAGGTGGCTTTTGAAAGCTTTCCGACGGACGATTTTGCCGGTGCCGGTGGCACGGAATCGCTTTGCTGCTGCTTTACGAGTCTTTAGTTTAGGCATGGTTTAGCTTTAATTAGACACGATCCATTATTATACTAATAAAACTGCTTGAATGGAAATTATATAAAGGATTTAACCAACCGCGATCGCTATAGATCAAATTAACTTCACCTATGGATGAAATAAATATAGTCGAATATGACCCACAGTGGCAGACTTTGTTTGCACAAGAAGCCGAGCGTATTTGGCACTCACTAGGCAATAACTTAGTTGTGGAAGTTGAACATATTGGCAGTACGGCAGTACCAGGAATGGCAGCTAAACCAGTTATTGACATCATGGTAGGGGTACATTCCTTAATAGACGCGAAATCTGCTGTTCCGATATTAGAATCTTTGGGATACGTTTATTGGCGTGAAAACCCGCATCCTGGACGGATGTTTTTTGTGAAAGGAATGCCACCATACGGAAAGCAACGTACTCATCATGTTCACATAGTCGAGGTGAAGAGCGAATTTTGGGAACGCAAGCTATTTTGCGACTATCTGAGAAGGCATCCTGAAGAGGCGAAACGTTACGAAGCTTTAAAACGCGATTTGGCGGCAAGTTTTCGGAGCGATCGCGAGGCTTATACCAATGGTAAAAATGAGTATATTCGGGCTGTAATGTCAAAAGCAAAGTGTGAGGAGATGGGGAAAATCGTTTAGATTAAATGCAATTTTAGCGAATATCCTCACTTCAGAAAACTGTCTCTAAATTCCGATAACCACTGACAACCGTGCAACTTGCACACCGCCATCAATGGGACGATAAAATATCAAGTAATCTTCTACTGGGAAACTCCGTAAACCGTTACCAAAATTATCGGAACTTTACCCTATATTAGGAAAATCAGCCAACAGTTTACACTGCTGGATAATTTTTTTATTGAGTCTTCGAGCCGCATCAGGATTAAAGCGGGTAATATAGCTGCTAATTTCTTTCAAATCTAATCTAGCTGAAGGCGCTAAAATACACCTGCTCATTATTTAGCAGCCTCAGCTTGTTGCATTTTAGCTTCAGCGCGTCGAATGTCTTCCTCTATTTCTGCAAATACTTTTTCACCATCAATTCCTTCACCACGTTCGAGTTCTTCGATACCAACTTGGATTTTAGCTTTCAATTCTGCGAGACGCTGCTCTCGAATGCGTTGGCGTAGCCCGCCGCAGGCATCGCATTCGAGAGCAATCTTAATGCTTCACCCATCACCTCACTCACTGAGTGATACCGACCACTATTAACTTTATCCTTAACCAACTGCTCTAGTTCTGGGGTCAAAGATATATTCACAATTATTACCTCATTCGATTTACTCTATATGCTAACTGAAAGGGGTTGGAGCAAAGTTAATTCGCTGCTGTTTGGGCTTCTTGATAAATTACTTCTTGAAATTGGATCATATCTTTTTGGGGATCGGCGTGGCTAACTTTCACTAATATCTGTTCGCCTAATTTTACAGAACGTTTGAAAACCATTGGTAACTGCAAGCCCAAATCTTCTAACAAAATTAGTGCTAAGTTGCTGTCTTCCCGCAGCCACATCAACACTGTCACATCCCAAGTTTCCTCTGGATGACGGCGTAAATACTCTAGAGCATAATATCTATTAGTTTGTCGTTCCACCATCGTCACTTCTTGGGTAATGCTGGTGACAGTTATCATTACTTCTTTTAGTTGTTCTGCGGAAAATGGTAAAACTTCACCCCGCAAATGGGCTTTAATTTGAAAGTGGGTGAGTAAGTCACTATAGCGACGGATGGGAGAGGTTGCTTGAGTATAAGTATCCAAACCCAAACCAGCATGACGCAAAGGCGTAATACTCATTTCACTCTTGGGCATACAACGACGCATGGCACAGGCGCGAACGAATCCAGCCGGAAGTAAAAGCAATTCTTCATCTGGAGGTAATTCTGGTTGCGGTTGACCGCGAAACGGCAAAGGTATGTTATGAGCTTTACCATAACGAGCCGCAACTTCACCGGCAAGAATCATCATTTCTGCTACCAGCTGCCGCGATGGGGAATCGTCCAAAATGTCAATGTTGATCTCGTCATCTTTGACTTTGATTGTCGCTTCGGGCATAGTGATGCTAATTGCCCCTTGAGCGTAACGCCAAGTTTTGCGCTTCTTTGCCCAAGTAGCGATCGCGGCAATTTCTGGTTCTGCTTGTACCCTTAATTGCAGCATTTCATCTACGTCTTCGTAGGTGAGGCGATAAGTCGGTTTAATCAAGCTGGTATGAATGCTGTAATCTTCTACTACCCCAGTTGTACCTAAAACAATCCCGAAACTGAGGGCGCAACAAACCCGTCCCTGGATCAGACTCATTGGCCCCGTTGCCAATACCTCTGGGAACATCGGAATCATTCCCGTAGGTAAATAGACTGTACTACCCCGCTTTCTCGCTTCCAAATCTAATTCATCTTCTGGCACTAACCAGCGAGTGGGATCGGCGATATGCACCCATAGGCGTTCCCGTCCATCGGGGAGTACTTCCCAACTCAGACCATCGTCGATCTCTGTGGTAGTTTCATCATCAATGGTGTAGACCTTCAGGTGAGTCAGATCAAGGCGGTTTGTATCTGAGTCAATCGGCGGGAAATCCAAACGCTGTTGCGCCACTTCTAATACCTTATTAGGAAACTGAACCGGAATTGAAGAACGACGCAGGAACAAGTTTTCATCAGGACTCCAGCAACCCAAATCCACCAACAGTTGAAAGGCTCCTTGGGGTGTTGTTGGTCGTCCCAGCATAGTCATAGTTTCTAATACTGGAACGCTTGGCGGATAAGCGCGAGCCAAGGAGTCATAATTTACCCCCGTCCGCCCAGTGTCAGCAAGCAGCGTTGCATATTTTTCTAGTCCTTCTAAGCGCTGGCGATCGTGCCGTCCCCACTCGATTGCTTCACCTTTGAGCGCCTGCTCTACACGAGTTAAAAATTCCTGCTGTCCCTTAGCTTTTAGTGCCTCTACTTCCATCTGGTGCTTGCGTTCTGCCACTTGAGCAGCAGTTCGCGGCTCGTAACCGTCTCCTTTTTGCTTGAAATAGAGTTTGTCGTCTGATAACAAGCAATAGGCGGCGTAACAAGGAGGCGCGCCTGATTCCGAAAATAGCAAATTCGCCATTTGGTCTGGGGTGACTGTTTCCCCATCTTCAACCAGTAATTCCCAAGCTATTTCTAAGCTAGATGGATCTAAATAAGGCTTAATTTTCTCCAAAAAGCTGGGAATCCCAGAGGGCTTGTAAGTCTCTTTGGTAACTGTATAGGTTATTTGTTTAGGCGCGAGGCTGTGGGATTGACCACGTTCATCTACCACAAACCAGCGGGTTTTACCGTCTGGACGTTCTACGATGCCCAGACGGCGATCGCCTTGAACCCTAAATTCAACTAGCGTCCCCTTCTCCACAACTCTCGCACTTTAATTTGGTGAACAGTTTAAATAGTTTTAAGTTAGGAGTTAGGAGTTTTAATTCTTAACTCTTTGTACAGACGCGATTAATCGCGTCTCTACTCATAACTCATCACTCTTTTTAGCCTTCCGCGTTGATGAATGGCAATAAAGCCACAATCCGCGATCGCTTAATTGCTAATGTCAATTCTCGCTGTTGCTGAGATGTCAGGCCAGTAATCCGACGTGGCAGTATTTTACCGCGCTCGGTGACAAACTTACGCAATAAATCAACATCTTTATAATCGATTGGGTCTCCTGGCTTGATCGGAGAAAGGCGACGACGGAAATAACTCATCTTTACTTAATTTCCTTGTGAACGGTATGTTGATTGCAGTGGGTGCAGAACTTTTTCAGTTCTAGCCGATTAGTGGTGTTGCGGCGATTCTTTGTACTGGTATAACGTGAAACACCAGCAGAACGCTTATTTGAATTTGTCCGACACTCAGTACACTCTAGTGTCACAATTATACGGGCACCTTTACTCTTAGCCATAATCTTACAAACAGTGAAGCCTGAAGAGAATTAACACAAATGACTATCTTCTCACATTCCGCCGCATATTATCAACTAATCTTTTAATTTTTATATCGAGCGAGTAGCCACGACGCGACGAAACGATGAAAGTTCCGCAATAGCGATCGTGTAAAGCCTGCCGCATCTGGGCATCAGAGAAGGCAGTGCCACAATCAATTGCTAGGGGAATTATTAGCAGTATAGCAGTGGGATTGGCTCTAATATTGCTTAGGGCAATTGATACGAAAAGGGCACCCAAGCCGACGATCACCTCTCGCTTTACCAGTGAGAGCAAATCTGGAATTCTGCCCATTACTTGCCCATCTTCGACTTCCAACACCTTTAAATCGAACGCCCAACGCCCTAAACTTTGCCCTTGATTGTTATATGGCACCAGCACCCGCAAAACTAGCCAAAGTATTACGAAAACTAAGATTTCAACAAATTGAATACCGATATTGCTGCTTCCGAGTAGGGAACTGACTAACCAGACACCAAGGAAATCTAGTCCTAATGCCATACCTCGCCGCGCAATCTCAGCCTTGGGATAGTGTTTTCGGGGAACTCGTTCGATTGTCATACAAAACAGGTATTTTTATTTAGGGGTTAACAAAAAACTACGGTTTTTAAGGTAGAGGCGGTTTAAATATGTTAGATTGAAAAATTTTTCTTAAAAAAGAGAGCCAAAAAATAATTGCGGATTTTAAAGATAAAATAAGTCTTGTTCGTCAATAGCCAACCAGCCAGAGAACCCTGTATCTAATATGACATCAACTGGTAGTTCTAATCCATCTGCACCAATAAGCTCAATCTCAAAAACTAGCTCGTCATCATTGCCGAACAACCCAAGTATCATATAGTTCCAGAAACCCCTGTTTCATTAATTCGGAAGAGAAACAATGGTACAGTACCGGGGTGTTTAATACGTGCCATCTGCATAGCTACTTCTTGATCACGAGCAATAAAATAGTTTCCACTTTCTGCTTCAACAACGATATACCAGTTGTAGTGAGTTTAGATGTACTCTGGCTTAACGCGGTCAAAAATGTTCGTTACTGGCTTTGTCATGTGGTGGTATCGCTACAAAGGAAAAAATCACTCTCCGCAGACAAGAGAACTAGCTTAGTTAAGAGCAAAGAATTAGATTATCAACGTTAATTTTAAGGGATAATTCAAAATGTTAGCGTCACAGTGACTAAGGAAATCCCGTAGCGCCTTGCGATCGCGTAGTGTGTGCAAAGCACAATTGCCACTAAAATTCTGTCTGCTGGATCTTTGTGAAACGTGCCTGGTAG
This sequence comes from Nostoc sp., assembly GCF_054880495.1. Lineage (NCBI taxonomy): Bacteria > Bacillati > Cyanobacteriota > Cyanophyceae > Nostocales > Nostocaceae > Nostoc > Nostoc sp. Next base: position 3,957 of record NZ_JBTYKD010000404.1, on the reverse strand, counting down.
CTATGTACTTGCCTTAGCGTACTCCTCCAGGGATCTTGCTACGCGCAGCGTTCCGCAGGAAAGCTTACCGTTCGCGGAGCGTCTCCGACAGGAGAAGGTATCGCCCAGGGGAAATTCAATCGTACCAAAATAGGCGATCGCAATTTATCTTTAAGCTTGATTTACTGCATCAAAGATTTGTGATACTTTGAGATTTAGCTGACTAAATTGCGGCGATACAACTAAATCATCACCACAAAAGTTACCTATCTCAGTGTAAGTTTTGTCAATCAGTTCTAATATTAATATAATTTGAGCTTCGGGGTCAATAATCCAATATTCAGGAATTCCACAATCTTGATACTGCGATCGCTTGGCGATAAAATCTCTATCTCGTTGCAATTCTCCTGGACTAACTACTTCAATCACCAGTAGAGGCGGTAGCATTGACAAACGAATAGTATTACGTTTTGCTAACTGCTGAATATGCTCTTGGCGAATAATTGTCAGGTCAGGATAACGGTTTCTAGGTTCTCCTCTGACTTCCAGTTCTAAACCATGTCCTCGCACTCTTCTATAATCTAGTAGAGATGCAAATTGAATTAATATAAATGTGGCGATCTGAACATTAATTCCTGATTCTGGAGGCATCTCGATTAACTCTCCATTAAACAACTCATAGAGTTTATCTGTGCCATCATCATAAGACAGGTATTCTTCAAAGCTTTGAAATCTATGTTTAATATGTAGCATCAAGGTTACTCCATGATGAGTCTCAATGTAAATTTAGCTGTAGATCCCCAACTTTTTAAAAAAGTCGGGGATCTGATGTGTATTGAGCCGCAGGTACAACTAAAAAGAAAGTTGTTATTGAATTATTTCGGATTAATGGCGGGAAGGTAGGATACTATTTGGTAAACTTACTAGAGAAAAAATACTACTACTGTGGTCAAGACTGGGCAAGTATCAAAGCCAAGCTAAGAGAATTAGGTATTGGTAGAGATGAGCCAAATTACTCTTAACGTAAGCGTTTAGGGGTATAGAGAAGACAAAAAAACAACCTCCAAAATCAAGCAATAAAATTAGGCAGCTTTCAAAAACTCAGAATCATGAGGACAAAATGCTCTCTTGGTTGAGTGGTCAATGTTATTTTACAAGATATAAAGTAAAAAGTCGGAGGCGATCGCTATGTTATCAGTCAGCGATGCACAAGCAATTATTTTAAATTTAGTACAACCGTTGGATGATCAACGAGATACAGAAGTTGTCGATTTATTGGCAGCCGATAGTCGCATTTTGGCAACACCTGTCACCAGTCCGCTAGATTTTCCCCATTGGGATAATTCGGCAATGGATGGTTATGCAATTCGGTACGAAGATGTGCAGCACTCCAGCGCCGAACAACCAGCTGTTTTAGAAATTGTGGAAGAGATACCGGCTGGATATCAGCCCAAGTCTACAATTCAAGCAGGGCAAGCCGCAAGGATTTTCACAGGTGCGGTGATGCCACCAGGTGCAGATACTATAGTTATGCAAGAGAAGACACATCGGCAGGAAAACCGCGTATTTATCGTGGATGCGCCAAAACCGCAAGAATTTGTCAGACACAAAGCATCTTTTTATCAAGCTGGAACACAACTACTACCAGCAGGAATTAAGTTAAATGCCCCAGAAATTGCCGTATTGGCAGCAGCACAATGTCTACAATTAAGTGTTTATCGTCGCCCGCGTGTAGCAATTTTTTCTACTGGTGATGAGTTGGTATCAGTTGATCAACCGTTGCAACCAGGGCAAATTGTGGATTCTAATCAGTATGCGATCGCAGCTTTGGTAAAGCAAAGTGGGGCAGAACCCTTAATTTTAGGTATTGTTAAGGATGATCCAGTTGCTTTGGAGAAAGTCATTGCCCACGCCGTTGCGATCGCTGATATAGTTATCTCTTCTGGTGGTGTCTCAGTGGGAGATTATGATTACGTTGACAAAATTCTCGACTCATTAAGAGCAAAAATTCACATTCGGGCTGTACAGATAAAGCCAGGAAAACCCCTCACCGTCGCCACATTCCCCAGTAGAGACGCGATTAATGGCGTCTCCCCACTCTACTTTGGTTTACCAGGAAACCCTGGTGCTGTTTTAGTAACTTTTTGGCGGTTTGTGCTACCAGCAATCAAGAAACTTTCGGGAATTACTGAAGGTTGGGAACCAGTATTTTTGAAAGTGCGATCGCATGATGAATTGCGATCGGACGGCAAGCGTGAAACTTACCTGTGGGGTAAATTGCATTTAATTGATGGAGTTTACGAATTTCATAAAGCTGGTGGTAGTCACAGTTCCGGCAATTTAATTAATTTAGCTCAAACCAATGCCTTAGCTGTTCTCCCGATAGGTAAAACATTAATTTCCCCACAAGAAGAGGTGCAAGTATTGCAGCTTGTTAACCAGACTTTTCACCTCATGTGGAAAAATCATCGAGTGACCTAACCCCCTAGCCCACTTCCCTACTAGGGAAGGGGGAAAATTCAAAGCCTCTCTCCTTGTAGGCTATCCATTACCCGGATCTTTCTTAACATTTGCCAGAGCGATGGATCATCAAATCCCGAAGCCTTAAAGCTACGTCGTCTCTTCTCAATAAAAGTGAGTTTTTATCGATAACAATAAGGGCTGATTTGTCAAGTTAGCAAGAAAATCCCAGCCTTGTGAGCCTTTATAAAACATGATAAAAAACCGGGAGCGGGTAAACCTGCTTTTTCACCCAGATGATGACCGCAACTTGATTTTTCAACAGTGGCTTAATCGGGATGAAGCAATCAATAGTCAAGTCGTGTCCACTACCAATAATATAGAGTTACAAACACAATTCGCAATTGTGAACAAAAATTGGATTTTGTCAGATTTTTTACCCCAAAATATAATGTTTACGCATTTCAATCCTAACTTCACGCGCATAGATGAGATAGTTCCTAGTATATATAAGCTTTCTATCTCAAACAATAAAAAGTTCGTTTTCAGTCAATTCCTTATCCTTGATGAGCGCCCTATGCTTATTCATACGGGTCGCTCAAATTGGTTTGAGCAAACGTATCAGCTTGTTTCCTCTGTCTGCGACCCTTCAAAACTTCATTACATTGCCTTATGTCACCTTGAGGCTGATGAGTGTGGAGCGCTTAATCAGTGGCTTGAAGCGGCTCCGGAAGCCAAAACAATTGTGAGTCCTCTGAATCAATCGAACATGGATGACTTTGCGTTGCGACCAACAACGGTTCTTAAGAATAACAAAGCTCTTTCCTTGGGTAAAAGAGATATCATACTTATTGAAACTCCTCATTTTCCTCATGGATGGGAGGGTTGTGTATTCTATCAGCCGCAAGAGGAGATCCTTTTTTGTTCCGATCTTGCGGCTCATCCTGGTCAGTTCGAGGAGCCTGTTACCGAAAAGGATCTTACAGAATCTATCATTAATTTTCAGCAAAAAGTCGGGTTTATGTCTGAAGGCAAAAGCTTCACTCGGGGGATTGAGGCAATAGAGAAGCTACCCATTAAGTACCTTGCAACAATGCATGGTTCTATTATTCACGGGGAGTCCATCTCGAAGCTTCTTTTAAAAATGAAGCAAACCTTTGGTTCTTAAGTTGATTGTAGGCGTGAAAAGTCAGGCTTGTTAACGAGTAATGGGGATTGGGGACTGGGGATAAAATTATTTGTTGATACTTACAGCTATTTTCAGGTAAATAGACCACGCGGTAGGGGCACAGCAATGCTCATTGGTGTCAACTTAACCTAGAAGTTAGGCAAGGCATGCTTTCGAGGTTTGACCCTCACAAGAACAGCCCCTCTCCCACTTTTAGGAGAGGGGAGCAAATTCTCTAGTTCCCCGAATCCCAAGTTGGGAGAAGGGGTTAGGGGATGAGGGCAAAACGTCTTCTCAAAGCAACTTTTTTCTTAAGTTGACACGCATGAGCATTGCTGTGCCCCTACGAC
>NZ_JBTYKD010000403.1:0-42000 GCF_054880495.1 Nostoc sp. | reverse complement strand
CAAATTCTCTAGTTCCCCTTCTCCCATATTGGGAGAAGGGGTTAGGGGATGAGGGCAACCCTACAAACCCATTGAGTATAAAATTATCCGGTCATGCAGCTTATCGGGTAAAATATGCTTCAGCACAGATCCAATTTTGGCATCTCGTCCAATGAGATAGCATGTCTTTGGCTGCTTTGCAGTCAGCGCATGGACAACAGCCTGAGCGACAATATCGGCAGAAATTCCCCCAGATGCGAGATTCTGCATTTTCTTACGTACAATATTCATCGCCTGACCGTAGAGATTTTGTGCCGATTGTGATAAATCCTGCTGTGCTATTTCCGATTGACTTAGGGACTTTTCCCAGATTGGAGTAGCGATCGCACCAGGTTGGATAATAGAAACCGAGATTCCCCAAGGTCGTAACTCCATCCGCAGCACATCATTGAGTGCAACGAGCGCAAACTTGGAAGCATTGTAAGCTCCCAGGAACGGCGTCGGACTTCTACCGCTAATGGAACCCATATTGACAATTCGACCCCGACTTTGGCGTAATAGACCAAGAAATGCTTGTGTGACTGCTAATTGTCCGGTAACATTAACCTGCATCTGGTGTTGAAATTCTGCGATCGCTAATAATTCCAACGGGCCAGGGACAGCAATGCCGGCATTATTCACTAAACCTAAAATCCCCGCTCCACCGACTGCATTTGTTACTTGATCAACCGCAGCTGCGATCGACTCAGCGTCAGTAACATCTAAAAAAATCGGAATCAGCCTTTGTGACCCTTTCTGTTTCAGTGTTTGAGCATCAACATCTTGACGCACGCCAGCAAAAACAGAGAAGCCCAACTGGTCTAAAAGCAAAGCACACGCCTGACCAATTCCTGTTGATGCTCCTGTAACCACTACTGTAAGTTGATTTTCTGTAACCATTAATTTTTTTTATGAGCAGACTGCCGTAAATACGAATTAGTATCAATCTTTGCAAGTACCCGCGCGAAGGCAATCTTCGGTTTGGTCATCTCTAGCTGATATTTTCCACGGCAATATACATGACTGAGTATTTGTCCTGTAAACTATTACAGCAGCCATCATCGGAAGCTGGTTTTTGACAATTGACACGTCACGACTACAAATATTGCCTAGCTCAACATTGTATAAATAAACAGGCAATGCCATCAGGGCAATGCAAATTGTCCGGTTCATACCCAACCTCAACTAAAAATTTCCGATTGCGCTATATCATAGATGCCACCTTGATGAACCGGATTTTCAAAACTGAATATTATATGTTGATGTTGTGTCAATTTACTCAGCGTTACTAGCCGCAAAGACGTGATTTCTAAATTATCGGTTCCACCCTTTTTTAGGTTAGGCATTGCCTACAAGATGGCTTACTACTAACTTATGCAGATGCAACCCCGAAAAACAGGACAAAAAACCCACAGCATCCAAAAACATATCTTGGTGGCTGCATTCCCCAGATAAAATAATGAAGAGTGCTGAGTTAAAAGTGCTGAGGACTTACGCAAAACTACACGCCCTCCGGGGCAATTCATGAACATTGGTGTCAACTTAAGCCAAAACCCTTTTAAAACCTCCTTTCCAGCCTCTAGCTGGAAATGCATCTCATTGCGGCTTCTGCCGCAAGTCTTGAGGCGGCAGCCCTCTCGGAATGCATTAAGAGTCGGAGACTGGGAACGAGACAATTTTAAATTTTGAATTTTGAATTCGGAGCGAAGCGACGTGACGCCTTCACAAGACGTAGATACTGTAAACCTTCCTAACATCGACCCAGAAGGATATGACAACTCAGACACCGATCCTCTTGATGAGTTGCCAGGTGAAATCGAAATGTCCCTTTTCGATCACCTAGAAGAGTTGCGACAGCGAATTTTCTATTCGCTGATTGCCGTAGTAGTAGGCATTATCGGCTGTTTCTTTGCTGTTAAGCCCATTGTCCAGTTACTTGAGGTTCCAGCACAAGGAGTAAAATTTCTTCAACTTGCACCTGGAGAATATTTCTTTGTCTCCCTAAAAGTTGCAGCCTACACAGGCTTCATACTTACTAGTCCTTTCATTCTTTACCAGATTATCCAGTTTGTGGTTCCAGGACTGACTCGCCGCGAACGCCGTTTACTGGGGCCTGTGGTTTTGGGTTCGAGTGTGCTATTTGCGGGGGGATTAGTATTTGCCTATTTACTGCTTATCCCCGCAGCGTTGAAATTTTTCATCAGCTACGGAGCAGATGTTGTTGAACAACTTTGGTCAATTGATAAATATTTTGAATTTGTGCTGTTACTGTTATTCAGCACTGGTTTAGCATTTCAAATTCCGATCATCCAACTGTTGCTCGGTAATTTGAACATAGTCTCGTCTAAACAGATGGTTTCTGGTTGGCGTTACGTGATTATGGGAGCAGTAGTTTTAGGAGCCGTTCTGACACCTTCTACTGACCCTCTAACTCAAAGTCTCTTAGCGGGAGCAGTTTTAGCGCTTTACTTCGGTGGTGTTGGACTGGTTAAGCTCACAGGTAAATAACATAGGGAATATGTAAAAAGATTTTCATGCTGGGTTTTTGATCAAATGTTTATTAGCTATACTGATTTTGAAAAAATCGAGATTTATGTTGGCAAAATCATCAAAGTAGAAGAGTTCCCCAGAGCTAAAAAATCAGCTTATAAGTTGTGGATAGATTTTGGTAATTTGGGCATACCAAACCAACGGTATAAGAAAATTTTTCCTTCGATTTTCAGCGCTATTTTTGGATAAAAAATACTGTAATTATTCAGAAATTTATTAATGTTAATGGAATAGTGGGTCATAATATCCATTCCGAAGCGCGATCGCCCAAATCTAGAGGAATGCTGACAGCTTTGCCGAGCCGGGGGCGATCGCGTGTTTGAGTAATAAATGTTTGTACTTGTGTTGATCCACCCAAGGCATGAAGATAATTGGCAACGCTATCAAGATGCTCTTGGTACTCCGCCTCGCTCAAGGGAAAAGAAGCTTGCTCCAGATATTTCCACATCACTTGCAAAAATATCTTTCCCTGTACCCGCCGCAACTGGACATCGTAAGAGTATCCCCACTTATCAAGCAACATCTGACGTAATTCCTGTCCTGTCATAGCTTTTCTCAATCAGATTTTACATTTAGTTATGATGTTAAGTTCCGTGACTCCAGTATGATAAGGATATAAAGAAATGTAATGCTAACAGACAAGATGCTAAATATATCTTGGAATAGAGAAGTCTGGCATCGTTGTCAGCGCTAGCATTTCGACTTAGACAAGAGTTACTCAAGCACTAGTACTTTTGTCAAAATGCTTAACAAAATATACAAAGAGCGCGTAGATTATGGCTCAATTTTCTGAATCAGCAGACGTGCCCGATATGGGTCGGCGTCAGTTCATGAATCTGCTCACTTTTGGGACTGTGACTGGAGTAGCTCTGGGTGCATTGTATCCCGTTGTCAAGTACTTTATTCCACCCTCTAGTGGCGCTGCTGGTGGCGGTGCAACGGGAAAAGACGAGTTGGGTAACGATGTTAGTGTTAGTAAATTTTTAGCAAGCCATAACCCAGGCGATCGCACCCTAGTCCAAGGACTAAAGGGAGATCCGACCTATATTGTGGTAGACAGCAAAGAGGCGATCAGAGATTATGGCATTAACGCCATCTGCACCCACTTAGGTTGTGTTGTCCCCTGGAACATTGCTGAGAACAAGTTTAAATGCCCTTGTCACGGTTCTCAATACAACGAAACTGGTAAGGTTATTCGCGGCCCAGCACCTCTGTCTCTGCCTTTGGCCCATACCAATGTAAACGACGACAAAATTGTGTTGACCCCTTGGACTGAAACCGACTTCCGCACCGGTGATGCACCTTGGTGGTCATAATAATTTTTTCATTAGTCATTTCTCCTTTATTCAGGGCTTAATGACTAATGACTAATGACCAATGACTAATGACTAATTCAATCGTCGCCCTTATAGAGATGAGAAATGCTTTCTTAATAGCGAGGTTAACTCGCAGTGCTAGAGCGATCATCAAAACATTGCTCATAGCGATCGCTACCCTGACATTCTACTTCACCAGCGATCTCGCCCTTCCCCAATCTGCTGCCGCCTATCCCTTTTGGGCACAGCAAACCTATCCCGAAAGCCCCCGCGAACCAACCGGGCGGATTGTGTGTGCCAACTGTCACCTAGCAGCCAAGCCTACAGAAGTGGAAGTTCCCCAATCGGTGCTACCTGACACTGTATTCAAAGCTGTAGTGAAAATCCCTTACGATTTGGGCGCCCAGCAAGTTGGTGCTGACGGTTCCAAGGCTGGCTTGAACGTCGGTGCTGTCCTGATGCTACCCGAAGGCTTTAAGATTGCTCCTGAAGACCGTCTTTCCGAGGAACTTAAAAAAGAAGTTGGCGATACTCCCTTCCAACCCTACAGCGAAGACAAAGAAAACATCGTCATCGTCGGACCTTTACCCGGTGAACAGTATCAGGAAATTGTCTTCCCAGTTCTTTCTCCCAACCCCGCAACCGATAAAAATATCCACTTCGGTAAATATTCAGTTCACGTAGGTGCTAATCGGGGACGCGGACAAGTTTATCCCACTGGCGAAAAGAGCAACAACACTGTTTACAACGCTTCCGCTACTGGCACAATTACCAAGATTGCCAAAGAGGAAGATGCAGATGGTAACGTCAAATATCTAGTAAACATTCAACCCGAATCTGGTGATGTTGTCGTTGATCCGATTCCTTTAGGACCAGAACTAATTGTTTCCGAAGGGCAAACAGTTAAGACTGGTGATGCTTTGACCAACAACCCGAACGTCGTCGGTGGATTCGGTCAAAAAGATGCAGAAATCGTACTTCAAGATGCTTCTAGAGTCAAATGGTTGATTGCGTTCATCGCTCTTGTAATGTTAGCTCAAGTTATGCTAGTGCTGAAGAAGAAGCAGGTTGAAAAAGTTCAAGCTGCTGAGATGAATTTCTAAATTCTTTGCTAAATCATTACTTGTAGGACAGGCATCTTGCCTGTCTTTTTTAACGTTAGTTACACAAAACTTAGAAATTTGGGACTTAACTGCTATAGCAATCCTGAATTATTCGTATTTTTGTAATACCACTATGCCTGATGGGACTATACGCGATAATATAGCAGTCGCCAAAGCCGTTAGGACAACTTGGCGATAGATGCCTTCAACAGGATACGTTGTGAATTTATCGTTGTCCTAAGCTTACTGTCCGTTGCTATAGTTGTGCGGAAGAAGAGGTTGAAGACGAAGAAGCTGTGCATGAGACTTAGATATTTATATCCAAATTCCCTTCGGGAGTATATGTACTTAGTCACATATCCCCGACTTCTCAAAGAAGTCGGGGATCTAACTTTTCACGAATGATTTAGGATTGCTATATAAATTTCTCATAGGGAACATTGCTGTACCCCTACCAACATATTTGTATCATTATTAAAGTGAAACGGTATTAACTGCTAGTAAACTTTATGAACTCAATCATGGTTATTCATCCCTATAAGTTCGGCGAGATGTGGGTGTTTGATGATGACAATGTAGGTTTAGTTCGAGAGCCTTTCGTGGCAGGGGCGGACGAAATTATTGAAAGAATGGTGTCACACATTCCAGATGCAGAGTCAGGGTTCAGTTTGATATTTTCTGCATCTCCTTTTCCTGGCTATCAACTCAAGTTTGACTGGCGGCGTGAAGAATATGGAGGTAACTGGTATTACAGTGCAGATTTAGATCGGGAAGGATGGCTTTGCCCTGCTCTATTTAAGTATTTCGATGAGGCTCCCCAAGAGTTTTACGCTCAGTTCAAAGCAAAAACAAACCGATAATGTTAATGAAGGTGATGAAGATGAGGGCATTAATTATGATCAGCCTTTTCCTTGACTTAAAGAAGCTCAACTCCATAACTAAACACCCTAGTACAGCACGGCGTAAATAAGCCACCCATTTGTAATCTTTGAAACCCTTGCTAAAACGTAATTACGAATTACGAATTACGCGAAGCGGTACTAGTAGGTTGGCAATTTACGGGAATTATAATTACCGATGAAATTAAATGAGGTTGTCCCCTGGGGTAGAACTCTTGAAGAGTACAAACTGATGTTTGCCTTATCAGATGCAGATCTGAACAGGAAAATTCTTGGGTGTGGCGATGGCCCTGCCAGCTTTAATGCTGAAATGACAGAAGTCGGACATTCAGTTGTGTCTATTGATCCTCTCTATCAGTTTTCTGCTGAACAAATCAAACAACGAGTTCTAGAAACTTACGAGCCAGTCATAAACCAGACTAAACAAAATTCAAACCGCTACATTTGGAAAAACTTTCGTGATGCAGATGAACTTGGTTATGCCCGTCTGGCAGCAATGGAGAAATTTTTATTGGACTATGAAGCTGGTAGAACAGCAGGGCGCTACTTGCCGCTATCTGTACCAAATCTAGAACTAGCTAACAATCAATTTGGGTTATGTGTGTGTTCCCATTTCCTCTTTCTTTACTCTGAGCAGCTATCACTCGATTTTCACATCGCATCTATTCATGAACTCCTGAGAATCTCTCCAGAGGTGAGGATTTTTCCCTTGTTGAAACTTGATTGTGAAGTATCACCCTATATCGAGCCAGTAATCCAAACGTTTTCCAGTCACGGATTTGATGTAAAGGTTCAGCCTGTTCCTTACGAATTTCAAAAAGGGGGCAACCAAATGTTGAAAATTATAACCTGTGTGAGCGGATAAATATCATTTCAAGAAGCACAATTGCAAACCTGAGATTTGAAGATTATGAACGCCATACCGCCAGGGACTTTTGAAGTGAGACATTATCACTAGCGATGTCTACGGCTGGCTACGCCTATACGATTTGGAGTTTTTGGTGATTTCTCAACCTCCCGGTTATGGCGATCGCATTTTGAGCGATATTATTAAACCTAGCCCTAGTTGAGTTGAGGTATTAGCCCGTGACAGTCTCAATAGAGTATATCCCCATTACCCCGATTGAGTACCCAGATGAGGACGGTAAGCCAATAGCTGAAGGTGATTTACAGCGCAAGTGTCTCGTATACGCTACCACTGTGCTGGAAATTTATTTCCAAAATCACCCAGATGTATACGTCGCTGGTAATCTATTTATTTACTACGAAAAAGGTTATCCAGAATCGGTTGTCGCACCAGATGTATTTGTAGTCTTTGGAGTGGAAAACCGTGACAGACGCTCTTACAAAACCTGGGAAGAAAATAATCAAACCCCAAATTTTGTTTTAGAGATTACCTCAAAAAGCACCCGCAGTAAAGACCAAGGTGCAAAGAAAGGAATTTACGCCTTTTTGGGAGTGCGTGAATATTTCCAATATGACCCCACAGGCGATTATCTCAATCCCCAGATCCAGGGTTTACACTTGGTCGATGGGAATTATTTCCCAGTGGCAACCAATACCCTGCCAGATGGTACAGTATCCCTACTCAGTGAAGTTTTGGGACTAGAGTTACGCCTGGAAGCGGGAAAACTGCGTTTTTACAATCCAGCTAGGAATCAAACACTCCTAACTCATGAAGAGGAAGCAGTTGCACGACAAGCCGCAGAAGAGAAAACGCAAAGATTAGCTGCTAAACTCCGAGAATTAAATATTGATCCAGATAGCCTTTAGCTAAATCCGACAGTGTTAATAAAATAATCGGGTGAGTATGATTTACCCACCCTAATTATGCTTACTAAAGTTAGACAATAATTTCAAAGCTCTCCGTTAATCTTGCGCCTGATGATTTCCATCTGGGCTTGCATATCAGCTTCTGTCACAGGCATAGGATACTTTGGAGAATTAGGGTCGCGTTTGCTCATCAAAAAACGTAAAGGTTCAATGTCTTCGCGGTTTTCCACGACATAAGCTCTCAACTCTGTAAAACTCATTTGCTCATAATTCGGGTTCATTGACAAACTCCCATTCGCCATTGCGATAAACAATAATTTGCAGTTCATCCGCAGATAGAATGTAAACTTCTCCGATTTTGTCGTCAAATCGAAATAAGCGGATGTCTTTATAAAGATTTGACAGCATTTGACAAACCCTCACACAGGCTAAGGCTTGCTCTGTTGTTGGTAAAATACTTGTACTGAGCTTTGCCGAAGTAAACGCTCCTCACTACTAATATAAGGTGGGTCTTGCCCACCCTACTACTGTTAATTGCTTTGTGTAAAACTACAACGGACGGTAGACGCGATAGTTGATTTCGGGGAAGATATTATCCATTAACTCGACTTTTTCTAGCCAACCACTGTCAATTTTGCCAATTTTAACGTCTTCGTAGAGCTTATTGAAGCGCATCAAGTGCGATCGCGTCCGTCTAACTGCATAGGGTACCATTGTTCCCGTCCGCATAATAAATGCCCAGTCAGAAGATTGTGCTAATAATAATTCTCGCGCCGCTTGGTTTAGTGCTTTCTCCGCCAACTCATCCTCTGGTTCCAGGTGGGAGATTTCAATCATCCGTTCTGCGGCTTTGTGTAAATGCGGATAAATCCACGCATTCGTTTCATTTAACCAATACTCGTGGAAACCCTTGAAACCCCAACTCGATTGCGAAGGCCGACAGACTTGCTGATTTGGCTGATCTCGCAAATAGTCTGCTAAATGGGTCATTTGATATGTTCCTTGGTCATACCATGACTTGCGGAATAGGTAATCGAGGAACCAGGGTCCTTCATACCACCAATGTCCAAATAACTCTGCGTCATAAGGCGAAACGATAATTGGCGATCGCTGCATTATCGCATGGAGATTCTCCGATTGCCGCTCTCGGTTATACATAAAGTTAGCAGCGTGTTCTGCTGCCTTTTCCTTAGCCCAATACGGATCGTAGAGTGCTTTCTCTGACAGCCCTAAACCACGTCCAGTAATTTTGTGATACTTAATCCCCGTATTTTTCCGTTGGCCATTGGGCATAATGTAGGGCTTGATGTACTCGTATTCTGCTTCCCAGCCCAAATCTTTGTAAAATTCTCGATATTCCGCCGCCCCAGGATAGCCTACCTCAGAAGACCATACCTGTTGGGACGATTCCTGATCTCGACCAAAGACAGCAACACCAGTTTCTGTATAAATTGGGGCATAAGTACCAAAGCGCGGACGCGGACGGGCGTAAAGGATGCCATGCCCATCGGTGAGGAAGTAGCGTAACCCAGCATCGGCTAGCATCCGCTCTAAACCTTCATAGTAGGCGCATTCTGGCAACCAAATGCCTCTGGGTGCTTGTCCAAAGGTTTGTTCGTAATGTTCGCAGGCTACCTGAATTTGCGCCCACACTGCTTCTGGATACATTTTCATTAACGGCAAATAGCCGTGGGTAGCGCCGCAAGTGATGATATCCAGGTTGTTACTGTCTTGGAACTTCTTAAAAGCTGTCACCAAGTTACCGTTGTAGCGTTCCCATAGCTGACGCGCTTCCTTAAACTCAGTAACGTAATGTTCAGCTAAATAACGAAGATGTCCATTATTGACATTATGTTCTGCTTCTAGTTGTATAAGTTTTTCTAGTTGGGCTAAGTGTGCTTCATAGCGTTCTTGAAGCAGAGGATCACGAAGCATTGACACTAGAGGGGGTGTCATACTCATCGTGATTTTAAAGTCGATACCGTCTCGCTTTAAGCCTTCAAATACTTTCAATAAGGGGATGTAGGTTTCTGTGATGGCTTCATAGAGCCATTCTTCCTCCAGCACGTAGTCACTTTCCGGGTGACGAACGAAGGGCAGATGTGCGTGGAGTACAAGCGCGACGTAGCCGATAGCCATAGTGATTTTGGGGTGATACTTGTAAGTTGAAGGTCGAGAGGTTGGGCAGAAATCAACAATATTCTAAGACTTTATGGCGATCGTCAGGTAGATATATAGCAGTTTTCAATTGAGTTAAAAGCCTTGTGCCAATTTTTAAGCCCATTGTCATTTCTGTCTAGTTGCTGGTTGGCTTGTTGCACAGGACTTACGCAAACAATAGCTGAAAAGAATGATTTTTAGGTAGGGGCAATTCATGAATTGCCCCTACAGCATATAGTTTTACGTAAGTCCTATTGCAGTATAAAAATCGGGTTTCTAAGTTATAGTCCTTTTGTGAGCTTTGCGCCTTAGCAGTTTAATAATTATTTTTGAGCCGCCTTCGCCTAGCTTCAGTTACCCTGCAGGAAGCAAGCTACAGTCCTTCCCTGCGGGACGCTACGCGAACGACAAGCTCAGGAACCATCGGGGTTTAAATCCTCTTATATAACTCTCTTCTCTACGAGATGCTGCACTTCGGCAAGGTGCCACAGTGAGCCTGTCGAACTGCTCAGTGACCACGCGAACAATGCGTGAATTTTGAATTTTTAATTATACCTTCTTTGATGAAGTTGAGTTTGAAGAGCGGCCAGAATTATCCAAAAAAACGCTGAATTCGAACGCCGAAACCTGGTAACAGTGGTGATCTGATTTCGTCATCAGCCAGCAAGGTTGCAATCAGTTTTAATTGGGCAGCTTCTCGGCGATATACTTCTAGTTGCTGTAATTGCCAATTTGCAATCCAATATTCTTGGACTCCTGTGGATGAGTATAGTTTTAGCTTGGCTTCTCGATCTCGACGTTCGTTAGTTGTCCCAGGAGAAAGTACTTCCACAACAAGTTCTGGCGCTCCTCTCAAATGCCCTTCGTCATCTAATAATCGTGCTAACCGTTGATGACTGATCCAAACTACATCGGGTATAACATTATCGGTATCCGTAAAAATTATGCCGGGAGTTTGACGGGTTTCCCCAAGCCCACTAGAGCGAGACCAAATTTGTAATTCCAAGCATATATTACCCGCAGTTCCTTGATGTCTCCAGTGAGGCGCTCTAGTCACAAATAGTTCTCCGTCAATAATTTCATAGCGCTTCCATTCGTCAGTTTGGAGTAATTCTAAGTCTGAGGTTGTCCAACGGACTTGATCAGATATTGTTTGGTTCATAGCACTATTTTCCATACCTAGTTTAGAGATAAAATTCTATTTTCAGAATATTTGCTCAGGATCAATACCTGCGGCTCGCAAGCGTTCTGCTAATATTGCAGCCCGTTGACGTTCTTGTTCTAGTTGTTGGTTTGTTTGCTGTAACTGTAATTCTAGGTTATTTGGGTCAAACCAGAAATAATCAGGAGTGCGAAATGTATTTTGGTATATTTGCTTTTTCAAACCTTTATCAACTGAGGCAGTGGAATCAGATAACATCTCAATAATTACATTGGGATATTTACCATTTTCTTGCCACACAACCCAGCTTTTGCGGTCTTTTTTTTCTGTATCTAAAACCACAAAGAAATCAGGTCCTCGAAATTCTTCTGATTTTTTCTGATTAGGACTGAAATAAATAGTCAGGTTGCCGGTGGCATAAAAATCCTGACGATCACGCCACCACCACTTAATCAGGCGGATCAGTAAATCGATTTGTTCGCGGTGTAAGTCAGATTCCAAGGGGGGTTCATCACTATAGATGTCGCCTGGTGGAAAAATTATACTCTCAGTGACATCAGCTTGAGAAGCAGTGGCAAAAGATTGAGACATAGCGATGCCTGCGGCGCTAAACTACGCACTTTTTTGTCTTTATCCTATTGTGACTCAACGATCGCTTTCAATAGATAAGCGATCGCAATCAGAGGAAATAAAGTTTTATTTTTAGAATATTTGCTCAGGGTCAATACCTGCTGCTCGTAAGCGTTCTGCTAATATTGCAGCCCGTTGACGTTCTTGTTCTAGTTGTTGATTTGCTTGCTGTAACTGTTGGTTTGCTTCGTCTTCTGGCAACATCACCAGCTGTCCATCTGGTGTAAAAAAGCGTAATTTGCCCAAATATACTGCCAAATACAGCCCTAATTGCTGACTCCACAACCAACCCGACTCAGTGGGTACAAGTTCTTGGTATTGCCCATCAACGATGTGAAACCCTTGTAATTTTAGGTTATTTGGGTTACTGAACACTCTTGCAAGTCATTTTATTTCCAAGGCGACAGATAGATTTCTGTATGCCTTTACTTCAATCGTATTTCCACTCGGATCGCTTAATAGCATCTTCGCTTGCTCTGCGTCGGTACCCACACCAGAAACATTTGGCTTTACCTTGAACTGAACCCTCATTTCATCAAGGCGATTTGCAAGCGTCTCCCAATCACTCCACGCTAAAACTGCACCGAAGTGACGCACGCCATGTTCTCTCATGGGCATCGCGCGGCGCGTAGCTTGCTTCCACGAAGTGGTACGGCAAGCTCAGTAACCATCGTAGATATCGCACTCCTTATTCCTCATCCCGGTATAACTCCTGCAAGTCCTGTAACTGAGTCTTGCGGGAAATCCGGCGATATTTTTTGCTTTCTAACTTGGGTTCGTATTGACTTTGCCCTTTGCCTTTGCTTTTGCTTTTTAACTTCATAGTGGATTCTGGATCAGCTTGTTGGTGCAGCTGAGTTTCATGAGCGATCGCAGCGTCCAAAAATTCTAAATAATGTTGATATCGTTCCCAGTCTCCCCGCACCACGCACTCCGGCTCGTCTCGATGCAGACAATCACTAAACCGACAGCTAGCAACTGCTAACCGCTCTCTTGCTTCTGGGAAATAACGAATTAATTCTTCTGGGTTACAATCCATGTCAGGCTGATTAAAGCCGGGAGTGTCTGCAAGCATTCCACCGCTAGGCAACTCAAATAATTCTATATGGCGAGTGGTATGACGACCACGAGCTAGTTTGCCAGAAACTTCTCCTACTCGCAGCTCAAGAGAGTCAATCAGCGAATTGATTAAGCTAGATTTGCCCACGCCGGAAGGCCCAGCAATTACAGTAATTTTATTGCTCAAATATCTGGCTGCTTGGTCAGTATTTATACCATCTTTAACACTAATAAATATTGGTTGATAGCCCCAACCAAGTAGGCGATCGCTAACTTGCTGCTGTTCTGGCGGTGAAATTAAATCACTTTTATTCAAGCATAAAAGCACATCTAAACCAGTAGATTCAGCCTTAATTAGAAACCGACTCAGCTGATAAGGTTCCAAAGGTGGATCAGCAACGGCAAATACTAATAGAATTTGATTGACATTGGCGATCGCTGGACGATCTAACTCACTTTGGCGGGTTAAAACCTCAGCGATCGCTCCCCGTCCCCCAGCCCAATCTGGCTCCTCTACGACAACGCGATCGCCTACCATCACCTGTTGCCCGATTTTTTTCAGGCGTGTTCTCCGGGTACAAAGTAGGAGAGGGGGATAAGGAAGATGAGGAGGATCTTGCTTCCCCATCTGCCTTATCTCCCTCATCTCCCCATCTTCTTCATCTAGCTGTACTCGGTAAAAATTAGCCTGTACAGCAACCACCGTACCCAACAACTGTCGAGTTGCAGCAAAATTTTCACCTGTCATTGGCTAGCAACTGGACGGCGCACTAACAGAGAAAAATAACTAGTGCAATCTGTAATTTGTTCCACCTGATAGCCTGCCATTGTCAGACTATCGGGAACCTGCTCAATCGGCTCACCAGGGTCTAGCCAGACTTCTAGCAAACCTCCCAATGGCATTTTTTCTAGACGTAGTTTTGTCCGCACAAAATTAATTGGGCAAGGTGTGCCGCGTAAATCAAGTTGAGCATCAGGAGTTAAAACAACAGAGGGCTTCATTACTTAAATAGATTTCCCAAGAATCCTTGACCGCCTTTACCAGTGCGATCTCCCTTAATTTTAGCTAGCTTCTCCAACAGTTCCCTCTCCTCTGGGCTCACTTTGTTAGGAATATCAATTAATACGTTCAGCATATGATCCCCACGACTTACGGGATTACCCAAGCGGGGTACGCCGCGATTTTCCAACTTCATCACCGTATTGGGCTGGGTTCCTGCTGGAATTATCAGTTCCACCAGACCATCTACCGTATCTACCTCTAACCGACAACCTAAAATCGCTTGCAGGTAGCTAACTTTGATTTCTGAGAGAATATTAATGCCATCCCGTTGGAATTCCTCGTCTTCATTCACGAACAAGTAAACGTACAAATCCCCAGCAGGTCCATTACGTTGACCTGCATCTCCTTCACTAGAAATCCGCAAGCGTGTGCCATTATCCACCCCAGCTGGAATGGTAATTTTGAGTTTCTTTGTGACTTGATTTGCCCCCTTACCATCACAGGCTTCACACTTGTCTTCAATTACCATCCCTGTGCCATTACAGGTGGGACAAGTCGAGACTTGGGTGAAACTGCCAAAGGGTGTTCTAGTGACACGGCGTACTTGACCCGAACCGGTACAAGTCGAACAAGTCCGAGGGCGAGTTCCAGGTTTAGCACCAGAACCGCTACAGACTTCACAATTTTCTAGATGCGAAATGCGAATTTCTTTTTCACCGCCAAATACCGCTTCCCGAAAGTCTAACTTCAGGTCTAGCCGCAGGTCATCACCTCTGGCAGGCCCACTGCGCCGTCTTTGTTGCGTGGGACTACCCATACCGCCAGCAAAGCCACTAAAAATGCTTTCAAAGATATCGGCAAAACCACCCATATCGCCGACATCTTGGAAGCCTGCGCCAGCAGCACCAGACACACCCTCTGGACCAAAGCGATCGTAACGACCGCGGGTTTCTGCTTCCGACAGTACCTCATAAGCGCGGTTAATTTCTTTAAAGCGATCCTCCGCCCCCGGTTCTTTGTTCACATCTGGGTGATACTTCCGGGCTAAACGGCGATAGGCTTGTTTGATTTCTTCTTTGTCGGCGTCACGAGAGACACCCAGAATTTCATAATAGTCGCGGGCCATATAGCAAAGGTAAAAGTTAGAAGGAAGAAAGCAGAAGGTGAGCTTGCGCGGTTTTGGGGGTTTCCACGCCACTTGCTTCACTTGGGGAGACCCCAAGACCGCAGTGGCTCCCCATTAGCAACTGGCGTTAGCGACGTTAGGACCGTCACCCGAAGGGCAGTAGAACGTCGCTCACGGTCACTTGCTACCCTATGGGAAGGCGTTATTGCCTAAAGACTCTGGAAGAGCAATGCAGTGTCCTTCAGAGGGCGGCTTGGCAAATGTCAGGCAGAGGATAAAATTAATTTTTGTTAATAACTGATTTTACCCTTTCCCTTTCACAAAAATCACCGACAAATCTTGAGCAACAGTTGCTTTCCTCGTGGGAGACGACAAAAGCTATAGAAGTTTAGAGCTGGTTGTAAGCCTCTGCTGAAACTTCTCACTGCGGAGTCGGCTGTCTCTTTTACAATTGTGCTACGTACCAGAAGAAAACCCCGCCCATCAACCAGAGGAGCTAGCCGCACCATTAGGTGTGGAAAACCACCCATATGCTTTGGATTGTATCTGAACTGGCGCACTGCCTAGCCCAAAGTAATTTGCTTCTACAATCTAGCAAACTGCTGGGGTGTTGTGAAACTTCACTAAATTTATAATTAATTTTATTAAATGGGGAGTGGAGATGAGGGAGATGAGGGGGACAAAGAGAAAATAACGAATGCCTAATGCCTAATACTTCTCTTCTTAGGCTGCGCCAACGACTTCTCTACTTCGACCCTTCTCTACGAGACGCTACGCGTAGCTTGCAACTCCTGCGGAGTACGACAGGCTCAGGGCAGGCAAGCTCAGTACAAGTCAGGACAAGTGCCCAATGCCCAATCCCTAATCTATCGCCTCATAATCAGCCTGTGCGGTATTTTCTTCCTCAAAATCAAAGTTGAATTGTGGTATTAGTGTGCCATTCATTGGTGACTCCATTTCTGATGTTAAGAGACTAGCTGAAGCCTCCTCACTGTCATCAATTTGGCTGTTAGCTCGATTGTAGACATCAGCACCAATTGCCAGCAGGGTTTGTTGGAAGTCCTCTAAGTGCTGTTTAAATTCCACTGTGGAAACACTGGAGTCAATCATGGCAGCTTGGAGTTGTGAAACTTTTTCACTGGCCAAGGTTTTCATCTGTTCACCGATCAGGTTGCCATTATCCTTGATGGTGGATTGGTAACTGAACAATAGATTATCTGCTTGGTTTTTGAGTTCAACCAGTTCTTTACGTTTTCTATCTTCTTCGGCAAACAGTTCGGCCTCTTGGCGCATCCGTTCGACTTCGTTGGTACTCAAGCCACCTGTATTGGTAATCCGAATACTCTGTTCTCTACCTGTACCTTTGTCTTGGGCAGAAACCTTCAGGATGCCGTTGACATCGATTTCAAAGGCAACTTCAATTTGCGGCACACCACGGGGAGATGGGGGAATTCCGGCTAGCAAAAACTTGCCGAGACTCTTGTTATCTCGTGCCATTGCCCGTTCACCTTGGAGGATGTGAATTTCGACTGAGGTTTGCCCATCAACTGCTGTGGAAAAAACTTGTGATCTACTCGTAGGAATTGTGGTGTTGCGTTCAATGATTTTGGTCAACACTTCACCCAAGGTTTCAATTCCCAAGGACAAAGGGGTGACATCCAATAGTAAGAGATTATCGACTTCGCCACCCAATACACCTGCTTGGATCGCCGCTCCCAATGCTACAGCTTCGTCAGGGTTGATAGAGCGATCGGGAGCTTTGCCATTGAAAAACTTAATTAGCGCGTTTTGAACTGCGGGAATACGGGTAGAACCACCTACCAAAATAATCCGATCTATCGCTGGTGGTTTGATATCCGCATCTTTGAGCGCTTGGATCATTGGTTCGATGGTCGCTTCAATTAATTTTCCTGTGAGTTCTTCAAATTTAGAGCGGCTGAGTTCCATCTCCAGATGCTTTGGCCCGGTGTCATCAGCCGTGATAAAGGGCAAGTTGATGGAGGTATTCACCGTGCTGGAGAGTTCAATTTTTGCCTTTTCTGCTGCCTCCCGCAGGCGTTGTAGTGCCATCTTATCTTGGGAAAGGTTGATTTTTTCCTCTTGCTCGAAGCGTTCCATCATCCAGAACACGATCGCATTATCAAAGTCGTCTCCACCTAAGTGGTTGTTACCACAAGTCACCTTAACTTCAAAAACGCCATCCCCAAGTTGTAGGATCGAGACGTCGAAGGTACCGCCTCCCAAGTCAAATACTAAAATTAGCTGCTCTTGGTCTTGCTTTTCCAATCCGAAAGCTAAAGCCGCGGCTGTTGGTTCATTGATGATTCGCAAGACTTCTAAGCCTGCAATCGTGCCAGCATCTTTAGTTGCTTGTCTTTGGGCATCTGTGAAATATGCGGGTACGGTGATCACTGCCTGAGTCACCTCCTCACCCAAAAAGTTTTCTGCATCCTGCTTGAGCTTTTGCAAGATCATCGCGGATAGTTCTTGTGGCGTGTAATTTTTTGACCGAATTTGGACATCAACAGTATCGTCTCGACCTTTGACGCAGTTGTAGGGAACACGATCGCGTTCTGTTTCAGTGTCTTCCCAACGCCGACCGATGAATCGTTTAATACTGTAAATTGTGTTTTCGGCATTGGTTACGGCTTGGCGCTTTGCCAATTGACCAACTAAGCGTTCGCCACTCTTGCCAAATCCCAAAATACTAGGAGTAGTTCGTCCACCTTCAGAACTGGCAATCACAAGTGGTTGACCGCCCTCCAAAACTGCGACGCAACTGTTAGTAGTGCCTAAGTCGATCCCAATAATTTTTCCCATAATTACCAGTATTTTTACTGACTTTTTCTGCTGTAATCTGTCGCGGACTAAGTTTGTGGCTTTGAACCAAGGCTAGCGGATAACGTCTGTGTAACCCCTGTTGCTGGTAGCAAAAGAGAAGTTGAAACACACAGAGTTATCCAAAGCCTTGTCGTTGTTTAGATACGCGATGCTCGTTCTTGCTAGAACCCAGGCACTTTTGGTCAGAGAGGCGAACGACTACAGCTTAACTGAAGGCTTGACTCGACTGATCTTCTGGTGCAGAAAGTGTATCTTCCTTGGGAGCAGCTACTTTGACCATTGCATGGCGCAGCACGCGATCGCCCAAGTAATATCCGCGCACTAACTCTTCTAACACTCTTCCTTCAGGATGTTCATCCGTAGGTTCCCGCATTACTGCTTCATGCAGGTTAGGATCAAATTCTTCACCTTCAGGACGCATTGGTGCTACACCCAAGCGCTTCAGGCTATCTACTAATTGTTTGTAAACGCCTTGGTAACTTTTGTGCATAGTCATTTCGCCATCAGATTGCGGTTTGAGGTGCGATCGCGCCCGCTCAAAATTATCGACCACTGGCAGCAATTCCAAAATCGTGTTCCGCTTCATCAGCGCCTCTAGCTCTTCTTTTTCTTTGCTAGTGCGTTTCCGGTAATTCTCAAAATCAGCGGCAATCCGCATATATTGAGTACTACGCTCTTCTAATTGGGTTTTCAGGGACTCGATTTGTTGAGTCAGTTCTGCCAAAGCTGCTGTTTCCACTCCAGTTTTCTCGGTTGCCGTGCCGCCATTTTCTGGATTGAAAGTAGCCGTCCCCGATACATTTGTTTGGGCTGCCACTTGCTCTGTAACCTCGCTACCAGATTCATTGAAATTAATTTGGGCTGGGGAGTCACTCTTCATTGCTTGCTTTACCTCTGTTGGTTCACCCAATTGCTGGCTTGTGTTGTTTATCTGTTTATTTTCATCCATTATTGTCTACTCATTCCAGATGCTATTTATGGCACTGTATCTCCACAGCTTGCAACCGTCGTCATTCACGATTTGCCACTGGGGCCGATTTTGTTGCCGACAAGTTCCTGGAAGTGATGTAACCGTCTTCTTATTGTGACAAATGGTGAACACCTTAGCCCAGACGCGACTAAGGCGGGAACCCGAACCAGTAGTGTACCCTCCAGTAGTCTGCCAAGGAAACTTGGCTCTTTAACCCTCTTTTGTCACTCTCCGGGAGGGTAATAGTTAGAAGCCTCATCAGGCAATCAATACAAGCTATCCTATTAGAAAAAAATGGGTGTTGTATTTGTTATTAGAAAAAATCGTGTGAACCCTTGGTAGATAAAAGCTCTAGAGTTCAGAAATGGCAAATGTTTTCGGAGAGTGACAGAAGAGGGGTATATCCCCCGGCTGAAGCGCGGGGGCTTTACGCATCACGACTCATAAATGCCCCAGCCCAGAGCCTCGTCAGTACTGCTTGTGCCAGATGAGCGCCGATAAATAAGCCAGAGAGGTTGGCGAAGCGGGCGTTACCAGTCCACCAATCAAATTTGAGGTTGGGATTGCCGTATGTCTGCATTGTTAAGCTGATTAGTAATTGTTGCCAGTAATACTCAATTAATTAGTTTTTATTTCAGCAATGAAATGTCGCTTCAGTGCTGCCACAGTAGACGCAAAGCTTTTACCAGGAGGATGTCTTCTTCCAATTCACCGCAGGCGTTACCGATTGCCACATACTCTACTTGTTGAAGCTAATTACTAATTATTAAGATTACAAATTTAGTTTATTGAAAGCATTCTTATTTAGCCAATCTCTTTACAAAATGTAATCATCAAAACAGGAGGAAAAATAGGCAACGTAAACGGAGCGATAATAGTAACTATCACCGCTCAAACTATGCAAGCAAATATTAGTTTTTAAGTGTGAGTTCTTCTGCCTTTATGAATATGTAGAAGTGCTTAGGGATAGTGCAGATGCTTCCAGTAGATGCGGATGATGGTGTTGCCAAAAACTCAAAATCTGTTCGCCAACCTGTTGAGGATAAAAGTAGTGAAAAAAATGATACCCTTGTGGGCATTCCCAAAGCTTATCTTCTGGCTTCAACCAATTCAACCAATCATGCAATGCAGGTGGGCTGACTACGGGATCACTGTTGCTACCACATACCATCATTGGCATAGAAACTCCACCCTTGGGTAAATAAACCAACTTAAATAAAGAGTGTGACGAGGGAGATTGTTCTAAATCTTTATCTAAGGCAGCTACTAACTTCTTAGTGGTATGAGGTGGTTGATTTCCAAAAAGACTGCGAACGTTGCTTGCCAAAATTAGTTCGCGGCTGATGCTAAAAAGTTGTCGTTGAAAGTAATAGTGAGCTTGCCAAGTGTTGGCGGGTTGAGCTGCTACAGCTAAGAGAGTGAGCGATCGCACTTTTTGAGGAAATCGACGGGCATAGCTTAAGGCGATCGCACCACCCATACTATGACCTGCTAGATGCACGGGGCGATCGCGCCATTCTAAAAAGTCATACAGCAACTCCACAGCTTGATCTATGGAACTGGCTTCATCTTTAGTTTGCTGGTATTCCCACTGGGCGACCTTTATATACCCAGATAAATAATTAAGTAATGGTTTATCAAAACGCTGTAAAGCAGGGCTGGCACTTAACCACAAAACATCAAATGAATCAGACATAAATAGTTCCAAATTGCATAGTCAAATATAGTCAGAAAGAGTGCAACTTAGCTTTAAGCAACCCTACTTTCAGCATGGACACGCCTAAATAGTGGAGTTATCCGCCTTGGATGTACTACCAGACATCCCTTATCCCTTAGAATGAATTTGAGAGAGTCAAACCCTTCAGGATTACTTTTTCTGCCGATGTTATACCCAGCGTTCACGTCGGCATGAATCTTAAAACCATTTTTACTTACATACCACGCTCTTTTTACACGTCTTCCTGAGAAAAGATGCCTTACCTTGTTGTTAGGGTCATAAGTTGGAATAATGTCCCAATCAATCGCAGAAGCCTTACTCGTGTAAGATTCCTCTGCAACCTTAACAGTGATGCCGACTCGTTCTAATTTATAAGTCAGAATCTCAATAAGTTTAGCATGTGGTATTTGAGTAAAATTTTGATTTGTACGCTTCCCTAAATTAAGACGTGTTTTCCATTGTTCATTTTTCCCGATTGATACGTGGGTTACACCAAGAGATAGAAACTCATCCACAATCATTTTCGTGGATTGATGTAAATATGAATCTACAAAATGATTACGATTACGAAGGATATTCACAATTCGGCTTGATTTGCCTTTACCATTGGGGAGAAAGCCTCGAAACTTGGCAACTTGTTTATTGTAAAACTGGTTTGCTGATTTCAATGGTTTGCCATTTACAATAATTGGCTGTATCTCTAGGTCGTTAAAAACAATTGTTGCTAGATTATCTAAACCAATATCTATCGCCGCGTTCAGCCCAGGATTTAAACTACAGAAGCCTGCTGACAACTCTGGAATTTCATAAACTATTTCAATAACAAAGCATCCGGTTTTTGGGATAATCCGCACTTCGCACAAGTCGTCAAACTTGAGTCCAGGTTTTACCGGAATTCTTATTGGCGACATTGATGGGACGATTGTACCCCTGCTAAATTCCCTTTTACCAGTTGCTTGATTATTGAACTTAACTAAGTTTTTATCATCAACATAATTAGGTGGCTTTGGTCTACCTGTGAACTTACTTGAATCAAGTTTATAGGCTGACAATGCTTTGTAGTAAGCAATCCAGGCATCTGCATTCTGTTTCAAAACGAGTTGCGCTACTTTGGCTGGCATTGCTTTGTAGTTCTCGTTTTGTTTAAATAAAGTGTCTAAACTAGCTTGTGTTTGTGTTCCCCAGCCGTAGAAATAGCCTTGACGCTGGGTGAATTGAGCGGTGTTGTAAAGCAGCCGGGAAAGGGTGGTAATATCATTGCAATAATCAAACCAGTCATGTTCTTCTTTGACTACGTGCTTTTCTACTTGACGCATACCTATAACTTCTAAATTATCAATTTCAGTTAAAAGGGCGGTTAGAAACCGCGTCTATACAGGCAAAACCCACGGAGGTGGGTTTCAAACACTCAATTTTTCCTTAGTCCGCGCAGGCGGACTTTCCCTGTGTAGCCGCGAATTCTATTCGCCCTGGTTTTAAGTTGACTTTCTACAAACCAAATTCTTTCTTCAATTGAGCAACCCAAGTTTTAATTCGCTCGTCTGTTAACTCAGATTGACTACCTTCATCAAGTGCCAATCCGACAAACTTGCCATTTCTCAATGCTCTAGAATTCTCAAAGTCATATCCCTCTGTTGGCCAATAGCCAACAGTTTTACCGCCCCGCTGGGAAATTTTTTCTTCGATAATTCCAATTGCATCCTGGAAATTATCGGCATAGCCATATTGGTCTCCATCACCAAAATAGGCAACTAGCTTACCCTTAAAATCTATTTGATCTAGATCGGGGAAAAAGCCTTCCCAATCGCTCTGAAGTTGACCAATATCCCAAGTGGGAGAGCCAATAATCAGCAATTCATACTCAGCAAAAGTGCTAGTATCCGCCTCGTAAATGGGATGTAATGTTACAAGATCACCACCAAACTCATCCCGAATTTTTTCAGCATCAGATTCAGTGTTGCCAGTTTGAGTACCGTAGAACAGACCGATTTTTTTCGACATATTGTCACCTGATATATGGTTTTACGATTATCTTTCAGAGACGCTGCGCGATCGCAATAATTTACGCAACGATACCTTTGCCAAGTTCGTGCAACTCAGAAAAAGAAACCCGCATGAGCAACGTGAGCGCCCAAAAGTTGCCCTGAGAGTTTAGTTAACCGGGCGTTCCCTGCCCACCAGGGAACCGACTCCCCTGTTTGAACAGCCATTCTTGTCAAGGCGTTACCTCCTGAGAAAAATTGCAAGTAGCTGAAATATACCATTAACTTAATGCATATCTATATCAATAAGTCTGAAGATATATTAACCCAAGTTGCTATAGGACTAGTATTTGATTTTTGAAATGCACGTAGTGGACCCCTAGGCTAAAATAGTGCATTAGACGTAGGTTGGGTGGAGCGGAGCGCAACCCAACTGATTATCAGGATGTTGGCTTTGGCAAAGCCTCCAACGCCACTTGCTACAACGCGGGAAACCCGCGCAACGCAGTGGCTCCCCAACCGACAATTTTTCTGCAACATTCTAGCCAAGAGGGGCTACACAAGACTACCGAGATTTTTTCAGAAATCAAATATGATTCCTATAGTTATTTGAGAAAGCGATGTCTACGATGGTCACTGAGCTTGCTTGCCCTGAGCTTTGCCGTACTCCGCAGGAGTTGCAAGCTACGCGCAGCGTCTGGTAGAGAAGGGTCTGGTAGAGAAGTGCGGGCTACACCTACGCAAAAGCATACTCCCCTCCAGTTAGAAAAAACGGAGAGGAGTATGCTTTTGGGTAATAAAAAATAAAAATAGAACGGCTACTTATAACAGGAGAAATACGTAGATAGAATTACGCGAAACGACGGCTCGAATCAGGAGGAAGCGTTGAGCAAATCGGCGGCTTTCGTTGCTCAGAAGTTGGGCGACTTAGGACTTTTTTGGGAAATGAGAATTCTGTCTCCCAGTACGGGAATACTCTAAACAGAGGTTTCCCCAAATCAATTGCTCATTTATGAACTCGTCAGCACATCGGCGCAGTACCGCTCTAACTACCAAAACAGAGTTTTCGCCCTTCGGCAACAAGCTAGTGCTATCTGGTTATGTCAATACCGACCAGATGAGGCAGGCACTAATTGAAAGCCGCAAATCTAGCATACCCCTAACGGAAGTACTAGAGTCAATCACTGGTCAACAACTATCACCTGAGTTACTCAGGCAATATAAAAAACAGCAGCTATTTGAACTTAAAATACTATACGGTGTTGAATTCCTCGATCCAGAAGTCAACTCCTTTGACACCACGATGATGGCGAACCTGATTGAAACCCTCATCCCAGTGGATATTTGTCGTCGCCATCGTTTAGTACCACTGTCGAAACACCAAGACCAAACTCCGCCCTCTGTTTTAGTGGCGATGGTTGCTCCAGATAATCTCGAGGCTTCCGATGACCTAAACCGCATCTTGCGCCCCCAAAGCTTGGTATTGCAGCGGATGGTGATTACACAGGAAGACTACCAACAGCTAATCAACCAGTACCTGGATGAAATGGCTGTTAAGCAAAAGCACCTGGAACAAGCAAAGTTTACAGATATTAATCAGGATTTAGAAAATCTCGGCAATCTTGATCTTGCGGATGCTCCAGAAGAAATGGAGACTGATCTAGGGGCGGCGATGAAGGGTGCAGAGGATGCCCCAGTCATCAACCTAGTCAACAGAATTCTAGCTAAAGCCTTGCATGAGGGCGTTTCTGACATTCATATCGAACCGCAAGAAGAAAACTTACGCATTCGCTTTCGCAAGGATGGCATACTGCGCGAAGCTTTCGATCCCCTACCGAAAAAAATCATCCCGGCGGTGACAGCGCGATTTAAAATCATCTCCAATCTAGACATTGCGGAACGGCGTATACCCCAAGATGGACGCATCCGGCGGCTGTTTGAGGGACGTAAAGTAGATTTCCGCGTCAGCACCTTACCCAGCCGTTATGGGGAAAAGGTGGTGCTACGGATTTTGGATAACTCTTCCACCCAATTGGGATTGGATAAGTTAATTACTGACCCAGAGACTTTACAAATTGTCCAGGATATGGTATGTCGTCCCTTTGGTCTAATTTTGGTGACTGGGCCAACTGGTTCTGGGAAAACAACCTCGCTGTATTCTGCATTATCAGAAAAGAATGATCCCGGAATTAATATCAGTACTGTGGAAGACCCAATTGAGTACAGCCTTCCAGGGATTACTCAAGTACAGGTGATTCGGGAAAAAGGGCTGGATTTTGCTACGGCTCTGCGGGCTTTCTTGCGGCAAGATCCAGATGTGCTGCTGGTGGGTGAAACGCGGGATAAAGAAACGGCAAAAACAGCAATTGAGGCTGCGTTGACGGGTCACTTGGTATTAACTACCTTACATACCAATGATGCCCCAGGAGCGATCGCTCGTTTGGGAGAAATGGGTATTGAGCCGTTCATGGTTTCTAGTTCCCTAATTGGCGTTTTAGCCCAACGTTTGGTGCGGCGTGTATGTTCTGAATGTCGTATTCCCTACACTCCTAACGTCCAGGAATTGGCTCGCTATGGTCTATTAGCTTCTTCAGATGTCGAAGTCACCTTCTATAAAGCTAACACCTTGACATTAGATGCGATCGCCCAAGCCAAAACTAAAAATCAGCTTTGCCCAAAATGTCATGGCGTCGGCTACAAAGGGCGTTGTGGTGTTTATGAAGTCATGCGAGTTACCGAAAACCTGCAAACTCTGATCAACGAAGATGCACCCACAGAACGTATCAAGGAAGTGGCAATAGAAGAGGGCATGAAAACCTTGCTGTCTTACAGTTTGGACTTAGTGCGCCAAGGTTCTACCACCCTAGAAGAAGTAGAACGAGTGACCTTTACTGATACTGGTTTGGAAGCCGAGTTAAAAGCCAAACGCAAGACTGGTCTTACCTGCCTGACTTGCGATGCCACATTAAAACCAGAATGGCTGGATTGTCCCTACTGTATGACATCTCGGTTTCAAAAGTAGTCATTAGTCACTTGTACTGACTTGTACTGAGCTTGCCTGCCCTGAGCCTGTCGTTTGCGTAGCGTCTCGTAGAGAAGGGTCGAAGTAGAGAAGTCGTTGGCGCAGCCTAAGAAGAGAAGTATTGGTCATTAGTCATTAGTCGATGCTTAGTAACTTTAAATAAATGACAAATGACAAAGAATAAACATTAAAAGGAAGCAGAACTATGGAAATGATGATTGAAGACCTGATGGAGCAATTGATTGAAATAGGTGGCTCAGATTTGCATTTATCCGCAGGTTTGCCTCCCTACTTCCGCATCAGTGGCAAACTCACCCCCATAGGTGAGGATGTAATGACAGCTGATCAGTGTCAAAGACTGATTTTTAGTATGCTCAACAATACCCAGCGTAAAACCTTGGAGCAGAACTGGGAGTTGGATTGTTCCTATGGTGTTAAGGGTTTGGCTCGTTTCCGGGTCAATGTCTATAAAGAACGTGGTTCTTATGCTGCTTGCTTACGGGCATTAAGTTCTAAGATTCCTAACTTTGAAAAATTAGGTTTGCCAGATGTGGTAAAGGAAATGACAGATAAGCCCAGAGGATTAATTCTGGTGACAGGCCCTACAGGTTCCGGCAAGACAACTACCCTAGCGGCAATGATTGACTTGATTAACCGCACCAAAGCAGAGCATATTTTAACGGTAGAAGACCCGATTGAATTTGTCTACGAACCAATTAAAAGCTTAGTTCACCAAAGGCAACTGGGTGAAGATACCAAGAGCTTTGCTAATGCTTTGAAAGCAGCTTTGCGGGAAGATCCAGATATTATTCTGGTGGGGGAAATGCGCGATTTGGAAACGATTTCTTTGGCTATTTCCGCCGCAGAAACAGGACATTTGGTATTTGGTACGCTACATACCAGTTCCGCCGCCCAGACAGTTGACCGGATTATTGACGTTTTCCCCCATGAAAGACAAACCCAAGTGCGGGTGCAGTTGTCAAACTCGTTAGTGGCGGTATTTAGCCAAACCTTGGTGTCTAAGAAAAATCCTAAACCCGGTGAATATGGTCGGGTAATGGCTCAAGAAATTCTGATTGTCACTCCTGCTATTTCCAACTTGATTCGAGAAGGCAAAACATCTCAAATTTACTCAGCTATTCAAACTGGCGGCAAATTGGGAATGCAAACTCTGGAGAAGGTTTTAGCCGATATGTACAAAGCCGGAACGATCTCCTTTGAAGCGGCGATGTCTAAGACTTCTAAGCCAGATGAAATCCAACGTCTCATCGGTACTACGGCACCGCCCCAGGCAGCAGGTGCGAAACCCGGTGCGGCTGCCAAAGCGCATTAAATGAACTGGGCGGATGAGGGAGATGAGGAGAATAACCCATGCCCAATACTTCTCTTCTTAGGCTGCGCCAACGATGCCGCTACTTCTCTTCTTAGGCTGCGCCAACGACTTCGCTCAGTACAAGTCAGTACAAGTCAGTACAAGTCAGTACAAGTGCCCAATGCCCATTTTTAATTAATTTATGCCAAACTATGTTGCCCGTGTGCGGGATTCTCAAGGAAAATCCCGATCAGAAAAAATTGTTGCCGAATCCTTGGTACAAGCTCGAACTAATCTTCGAGATCAAGGTTTTGTAGTTCAAGAACTGAAACAATCTCAAGGATTTCAGCTAAATTTTGACTTAAAAAAATTCCAGAATTCCTTAGTTAAGGTTTCTGTGAAAGACAAAGCCGTTTTTTCTCGTCAATTTGCCGTTTTGATGAATGCGGGAGTTGCGATCGTTAGAAGTCTGGGGGTACTTTCTGAACAGTGTAGTAACCCTAAACTGAAACAAGCTCTTGTGGAGATTAGCATTGATGTTCAAAGTGGAATGAATCTTTCAGAGTCAATGCGGAAACATCCTGACTGCTTTGATGGATTATATGTGAGTATGATTCAAGCTGGCGAAGTTGGTGGTGTTCTAGACGAAGTATTGAATCGTTTAGCTAAGTTGTTAGAAGATGTTGCCCGCTTACAAAACCAAATTAAATCAGCATTGTCTTATCCAGTGGTCGTGGGTTTTATAGCAGTTGCTATCTTCCTCGGCATGACCATTTTTC
This sequence comes from Nostoc sp., assembly GCF_054880495.1. Taxonomy (NCBI): domain Bacteria; kingdom Bacillati; phylum Cyanobacteriota; class Cyanophyceae; order Nostocales; family Nostocaceae; genus Nostoc; species Nostoc sp. The sequence goes on along the minus strand of NZ_JBTYKD010000403.1, from coordinate 14,578 downwards.
TTATTCCCATTTTTGCCACGATTTTTGTACAAATTGGAATTACATTACCACCTCTAACGCAATTCTTGATGGATACTAGTAAATTTTTGAGAAGTCCGAAGGCTGTCATCCTTCTCTTTATTATTGTCGGACTGAAAATTGCCTATGGACAATTCGGTAAAACTCCTGGTGGTCGCCTAACAATTGATCGTCTTTCCTTGAAGGTACCGTTGTTTGGCGACTTAATTCAAAAATCTTCAGTCGCCCGCTTTAGTAGAACTTTTGGTTCTTTGACTCGTTCAGGTGTGCCAATTTTAACTTGCTTAGAAATTGTCCGAGATACATCAGGAAACCAAGTGATTGCCAATGCCATAGATGCAGCCCGCCTTGAGATTCAACAAGGAGGTATGATTAGCATTGCTTTACAACAAGGTGAAACCGTTTTTCCGGCTATGGCAATTCAGATGATTAGTATCGGAGAAGAAACTGGAGAATTAGATGCAATGTTGATGAAAGTTGCCGATTTCTATGAAGATGAAGTTGAGCAGGCAGTAAAAGCAATGACCAGTATTTTGGAACCAGTGATGATTGTAGTTCTAGGGGGGATGGTTGGAACCATTTTGCTAGCGATGTATCTACCTATGTTTAAAGTATTTGAAACCTTGGGATAGAGGATTAATAGTTAAGAGTTAAGAGTTAGGAGTTAAAACTTGTATTTCTAACTTCTAACTTATAAATTTGATTCTTAATTTATCACTTCTAACTACTCACTATTTAATAAATTATGACTGTGCAAAAATCTCAGTACGAAGCGAGTTTGGCAGAGTACAGTAATCATCTAGCTGCGATCGCCTTACTAAAGCAATATCGGCCATACTTGGAGATGATTCCCAGTTTGCGCCGTCCAGATGAAAGTGTGATCACTATACCTTTGCCAATTGTCCGTTTTCACAACACTGCTACCACAGCCCCACAAACGATTTGCTTACCCTGTGATGTGGCAATTTTGATGTGCGATCCTGAGTGGAAAATCAAAACTGAACCAGAAATTTTAGTCTTTATTCATCGCGCTCATGAAGACTTTTCTGATTTGTTAGGACGTTGGCGACAAACCCAAGTTTGGCTGGAAAATGATTATGAGTGGTTGATGCCTCTGCGCCACAGTCATATTTTGAGTGAGGGATCTAATATCATATATCCTCTGTTTGTCGTTTTTAGTGAGACTTTAGAACGCATCCAAAGAGGTTTAGTGGGAGCCGAACTTCCATTTATTATGCAAACACTAGATTCGCTACTTGAGGAGAATTTCACAGATATTTTCTCTCCACAAATTCCACCAGCTTAGAAAAAGTGAGGAGTGAGGAGTTAAGAGTTTTAAATTGCAAATTTTGAACAAAGCTAGAGGTTTTTAAGTCTCAAGTTTAGGTTTTTAACTCCAAACTTTTAATTCCTGTACAGACGCGATTAATCGCGTCTCTCCTAACTCCTAATTCCTGTACAGACGCGATTAATCGCGTCTCTCCTAACTATTACCTGACAAATTGGGGCATAATTTCGGCAGCAGTGAATATTCCGTAAATGCCGCGTTGGTGCAATTGTTTACCAGCTTTGAGATAGCCAAAGGCAGGACCGCAGACATTCGCTGCCATACTGGTTTCATCTCCCAGAGTAAATGTATGGGTGGAAATCTTCCCTTCAAAGGTGCGCCCTGTTACCTTAACGTTGGTGCTGAGGGGCTTTTTGGGATTGCGAGTATCGACTACACCACCAACAGTAACGCGATCGCGATCGCAAATTCCCGCTACCTCTAGCATTACATCATCAGCGTGTTCCATATTCGTCAAGGTAAGCACACCATTAGTTTTATCTAGTAGTGCCTCTACTTGTGCGTCAGTCATCGCCCTGGCAGTTTCCACTGTATAACCAGGCATATGCCCAATGTCTTCTCGAACGGTAGCACGGTAAGCTTCCCAGTTAGCAATTCCCACCCCGAAGGTGATTTCGACTTGATGAATCTCGGCGTAGCTTTGGGCGGCTAATGCGGCGGCGGCGGTTAACAATCCCGGTGTAGCACCACAGCCTGTCATGTAGGTAATCCCGGCTGCTTCCAGTTCTTCTTTCATCGCCAATAGCTGTTCTACAGCAGTAGTGCGCTTAATCGCATCCACTAGCACCCCACGCCAACCAGATTTGATAAACTGCTTGGCTACAGTGGGAATAAAGTCATTTGGCAAGTTGGGTAAAGCCAGAAAATACCCATCCACAGATTGAGCTATTTCAATTAAATCCTGAATACTTTGATTTGTTAAAGTACCAACTGGCTCTAAATGACCTACCGAATCTTGGGACTGGTAGGTGGCGATGCATTCTTGAGTATTTAAACCATCAGCAGCGTAAGCGTAGCCTTTATGATCTGCTGCTGCAACTAAAATCATTTCCCGTTTGCCAGCAAGTAGCTTGGCGGCTGCTTGTCCTAGTCCGCCAAAACCTAGTACTCCCACGCGGATAGCTGGCGAAATATTTAGAGAATTTTTGACCTTTTCAGAATTCATAGTCAATTAGTTAAGTTGAATCAAAAGCCTTTAGCATTCAGCATCTCAGCTTCCGGCTTTGAACTGGTGGCTGATGGCTGATAGCTCAAAGCTATAGAGGTTAATTATGATTCATTATCCTGGGTTTTTTGGCTGACTGATGTTTTTTTTATGTAAGCTACTTGGACAGGATCAAAAATTAATTTTCATCAACAAGCTGCAAAACGCTCTTGTATAAAGGTTCAGCCACCCAGAATCCTGCTTGGTTAATCAGAGCATCTAAACAAAGGCTTCACAGCAGAAATCAGCCTTTGACTTTTAGCTTCAACCAAGATCCCTAAAATCCCTATGTAACCATGCGACCACGACGTTCATCAATCAAAAGTTGGGCTTTAGACCCAGAACTAAAGTTTTTATTAGTACTTCTTTCCTTCTGCCTTCTGCCCTCTGCCCTCTGCCTTTCTTTGTAATTATGACCACCAACTTACCAGTCATTACAGAAATTGTACCAATGGTGTTGTAGCTGCAACCTGCGATCGCACTAACCGAAGACCAGTTTTACTAAACCGCGATTTTGGCATCGAACGTAATCCTGCTGGAGAATTAGTGATTATGCCCCCTACTGGTTGCGAAACTGCTCAACATAACTTTGACGTTATTGTTCAGTTGGGTATTTGGGTAAAGCAAGATGGTACAGGTGTAGGGTTTGGTTCCAGTGGTGGGTTTACTTTGCCCAATGGTGCGGTGCGTAAGCGTAGCCGTCGTAGATATCGCCGGATGCAGCGTGGATAAAACGCGATCGCTGGGAAGCGATACCACCAGAACTGCGAAAAAAGTTTGCACCGATTTGTCCTGAATTCGTGATTGAGTTGCGTTCCCAGAGCGTAGTTTACCGCCGTAGGCATTGCTTGCAAGTTTTACAAGATAAGATGCAAGAGTATACTGATAATGGGACACAACTTGGTTGGTTAATTGATAGAAAACAACGCCAAGTTTTTATTTATCGTCCTAATACTGCGATTGAAGTTTTAAATAACCCTAGAACCCTTTGCCGTGAAACGTTGCTATCTAGTTTTCTTTTGGATTTAAGTCAGGTTTGGTAGCTCACATCTTACACCAAACGATTAAAAATAGTGCCAGAGATATTCGACATCCACGCACAATATTAAATATATGAACACAACGCCCTCTAAAAGAGAAACAGATGAAATGTTCAAGTGGTTGAATCGTAACCGCCAGATGTTATTAGACTTATATAAAAATCAATATATCGCTTATAATGCAAATGGAATAATTGCTCACAGCGAAAACTTACGCGAAGTTTTAGCATTAGCTAATGCTGCAAAACAGCCTTTTTTAATTTACTTAGTTCCCCGTCGCACTGCTTCTATAGAAATTTTACCAATTCGCTTCCGCACCGTCGCTCGTCATGATTGGCAACCAAATTATAGGGTTATTTTAAAACATAGAGATATAGAATCTAATACAACAATGTTAGTAGATTCTGGTGCTGAATTAAGTTTAATTTCATTGAAAGTTGGTCAAGATTTAGGCTATGCTTTGGCTGATTCAGAATCAACTTTGTTGGCAGAAACTATAGGTGGCAGAGTTGAGTATGTTTTACGCAATGTTGAAATGACAATTGATGGACACAATTTTATTACTCCTGTAGCATGGTTACAAATCAACACAGGCGGAGAACAATTGCTTTTAGGGCGAGAAGTTGTATTTGATAAATTTAATATTGAATTTAGGCAAGCTGAGGAGCAAATTATTTTTACATGGCGTGAAGATTTGAAGTCATAAAAAAGTAGGCTAACCGCTAATGTTTGGGTTCCAGTGGTGGGTTTAGTTTGCCTGTAATTTTGCTCAAACTTCAGTTGGTGGATGCCAGCCAGCAGACACCCAAGCTTGCCTAACGGTTACAGCATAAGAATTGTTCAGTTGCAAAGCTAATACAGTTGCACGACCACAGGCAGTCAAACCTGTAATCTGAGTGCCGTTGTTTGCCCAAGTGAAATGACGCGACCATTTTTGTTGACGAGGGTTGAAGAGTTTGACTTTACGGTTCGTTACTGGATCTCTGGCATGGGTCTGAATACCTTTGTAGGCATTGCATAACCTACAGGCAAGCCACAGATTCTCCTCATCGTCAGTACCGCCTGCTGCTCTGGGAATGATGTGTTCAATTTCTAAAATTCCTAAAACATACTTTTGCAGACTAAGGCAATAACCACACTGATGATTCGCCTGTATCCGTATCTGCGCCCGGACTTCTTCAGGAATCTGGCTCACTAGCTTAAGGGTTCAATCAACCCACGTTTGACAGCTTCGCTCAACGCAGTGGCTTTTCTTAAAAGTCCTTCTTGATAGACCTGCATCAGGGTTTGTAACTCTGATCGATCGCCTTCAGTAAGAGTCCCTGATTGTTGGCGAGCGAGCAGTTCGCTTAGCCGGGCATCCTGTTCTGGTTCCATTTGCAGTTCGGTCAGCACCAGGACTTGTTCATCAGAAAGGACAGAGACAGGCTCAAGGTCGGTAACGTCCCCACTGACGGGCGGAATTGAAAGTTGAATAGTATCTACTAAAATGCTGGCGACATCACTATTTGCCAACCGTGCAAAGCGTTCTGCACGTTGGTAAATATCGTCTGGCAGGGTAATGATGATTTGGGTACTCATAGCTCTTGTAAATACTCCTCTCTATTCTCACTTGCAATTAGTAATTATGTGTTTCAGGGTCATAAATGAAGAATGTAATTTAAGACACTATACTGTGAAGCTTTGGTACTTGGGGTTGTTTTAGATTTAAGTCAGGTTTGCTAGAGAATGAATTCAAACTTTTAACAAGTATATAAATTTTTGGGGATCACAGAAAAATTGCTATAGAAATATTACTTAATTAGAGTGTATACTTTATCCTAAGTTTATTTTATCAATAAGTTTAAACAGTTAATAACTTTTTCAGGAAACTAAGTTTATACTATTAAATCAATAAGCTATATCTTTTACTTTAAATTAAAATAATTTGATGCTCAGATCATAATTAAAAAAATGGTTTCAGAGGATGATTTAAGTATTTATACAATTATCATTTTAATTATATTTTGAATATATTGTCTTCAATGGCTCATCTGAAGCCAAACACTTATTTTTATTTTTTGAGGAATCAATGTTTAAAAGAACATACCGGAAAGAGGCTCAACAGAGGCTACGCAGTGCAGTAGATAAATACGAAAACATCTATAAGTCTTTACAAGATGCGGCTGCAAGTCTTTATCAAAAGCGAGTCAAGCGTGGGGTTGAGACTATTAAACTTTGCGAAAGTTACATAAACACACTGGCAAATTCACCAAAAGAATTTAGCAAAGTTATTGCTGAACTTAAATTTCAGCTTAAAGAAATTACAGGTAAAGACTGGGAGCTAATTGATGCAAATACCAACAAAAACTTCGTAGCAGGTTCTACTGCTGGTGCTGGATTAGTCGCGGGAGCTGGAGTTGCCTTTCTTGGGCCAACAGCTGCAATGGCGTTTGCAACCACTTTCGGTACAGCATCAACAGGTGTGGCAATATCTTCTCTTTCCGGTGCTGCGGCTACTAATGCTGCTTTAGCCTTCTTAGGAGGTGGTGCGCTTATTGCTGAAGGTACTGGCATGGCAGGTGGAAGTGCATTACTAGCAATGGCTGGACCTGTTGGCTGGGCTATTGGAGGTGCAGCTTTAGTTGGATGTCTGCACCCTTAGCTGGTGCATTTGTCAGTGCTGGTATAGAAGTTGCCAGTTTGGTCAGAAGTTGGAATCGCAGAGAAATTTCTTCAGAAGAATTTGTAGAATTAAGTTTATTTGCTTGTGCAGATTCTGCAATAGTGGCAACTGGAGCAGCTATAGGACAAGCATTGATACCTGTTCCTGTTATTGGTGCGGTTATTGGTTCAATTGCTGGTCGTATAGTTTCCGATTTATGCAAAAATTTATTAGGAGAAAATACAAAACTGTGCAAACAAGTAGAACAATATTATCAAAAGTTACTTGCTCAAATTGATCAGGATTACAAAACTACTATTGCTAATATTATCGCTACTTATGACAAATTGGGCGACCTAGCTAGAGCAGCTTTTGACCCTAAATTAAACCTAGAATTGAGATTGGAAGCTAGCATTAAACTAGCTGAGTCATATGGCGTTCCTGATTCAAATATTATTCACAATTTAGATGAACTAGACTTATTTATGTTTAGCTGAGTACGAGTAAAAAGTAAAACATGATAAAAATCAGGACTGAGAAATACATCTCAGTCCCGATAAAAAAGCGGGTTAACCGCTATTTATATAGTTAACCCGTGCAGCTTTGGGAACGCGCAGAGAAATTGTTATTGCAATACCAACTTCACGTTAGCGTTTTGCAGACCGCGTTGTTTTACTTCAGCCAAAGTTTTGTTAACTGCATACTTTTGGTTGATAGAGTTGATCAACTCGGTTTGGTTGTGCTTCTTAGCAACTCCCCACAAGTCAGCGATTAGGTCAAAAGAACCATCGCTGTTGCGAGACCAGCCGAGGTCATATTCGCCATCCAACATAGCAACGATGTCAGAACGGACACGCTGACCGTTATAACCACGGACATCAGCTTCAGTCTTTACGCTGATACCTAAGTCGCGCAAGGAAGCCTTGAGGATTTCGGCATCGGTGATCTTGGTACGCAGGGTGCTAAAGTGAGACATTTGGGTTTCCTCCAATGAGAAGATTGAGAAAAACGACAACGGTTTGTTTTCGGCGAAGCCGCGCTTATCAGGATGCGGCTTTTCTTATAACTGCTAGCATTGGGAGCTAGCCTTTCCCCCTGGGATGGCAGAGGAAAGCTTTTAAAACTCCATTCGCTGATATTCAGCTACGGAGGATGCTGCGGGGCGTGCGCGCTGTCTGGCCCAATCTCTCAGAGCCGTTACTTGTTCTTGCATCGTTCGAGACAGCGGCAATGTTGCCTTCAGTGCAGCAATAATATCTAGTTGGGTGAACTCCCGATCTTGGGCAAAAGCTTCATACATTGCCGCAACGATCGCTTGCTCAACTTCTGCCCCAGAAAAGCCGTCAGACATCTTGGCTAGTTGCTCAAGATCGAATCGAGAGATGTCTTCACGGCGCTTGGTCAGATGAATATTGAAAATCTGCTGCCGTTCTTCCGGTGTTGGCAGATCCACAAAGAATATTTCATCAAAGCGTCCTTTCCTCAAGAACTCCCCAGGTAAGCGTTCTACTCGGTTGGCAGTTGCCATCACAAACACTGGTGATTTCTTATCTTGCATCCATGTGAGGAAAGAACCGAAGATTCTGCTGGAAGTCCCCCCATCAGAATCAGAAGAACCTCCACTACCAGCAAAGGATTTATCCAATTCATCGATAAACAAAATCGCTGGGGAAATAGATTCTGCTGTTTTCAGGGCGTTTCGCAGATTTGCCTCACTTCGTCCCACCATTGAGCCGTCGTAGACTCGCCCCATATCCAACCGCAACAGTGGTAAACCCCACAGCCGGGAAGTAGTTTTGGCTATTAACGACTTACCGCAACCGGGAACTCCGAGAATTAACATCCCCTTTGGTTGAGGCAAACCATACTCTCTCGCTCTTTCTGTAAAAGCGTTAGAACGTTGTTTGAGCCATCTTTTTAACTCTTCTAAGCCACCTACAGCCTCAATGGTTTCATCTTCTTCAATGTATTCTAAGATCCCATTGCGCCGAATTAGTTGCTTTTTCTCAGATAAAACGATATCTACTTCATCTTCCGTCAAACGCCCGGTAGTTACCTGTGCCTTCCGATAGACTTTCTCAGCTTCATCTTTAGTTAGACCCAAAGCGGCTCTGAGAAGCTTTTCTCTGGCTTCTGTTGTCACCCGCCGACCACGATTTTGCTCTATATGGAGAGTTAATACCTTATTCAACTCAGCCATATCTGGCAATGTAAAATCGAGAACGACAACTTCTTTTTCCAGTTCTATAGGTACTTGCTGCATCGGCGACATCAAAATGATATTCTTTTGCGTACCTTTAAAGCTGGCGATCGCATCACGCAACGATCTATTAGTTGCAGGCGCATCTATAAATGGATGTAAATCTTTAAGAATAAATATACTAGGTTCTTTCTGCCGGATAATCCACTCAATCGCCGCCTCTGGAGACACGGTATTATGTTGGGTGACATTCCGGGGTTGACCATACTCCACAATCCCGTGTGTTACTGTCCAAATAAATACTCGGCGCTGAGGCTTTAACTCTGACTGGGCGATTGCGGAAATTGCTTGCTCGGCCCGCTCTTCCTCGGAGGTAACAAGGTAGATTAAAGGGTATTGAGCTTGAATTAGGATATTGAGCTCTTCTTTCATACTTCGACCTACTTGAGACCTTATAGAGACAGTAGAGACATTGCTTCTGGTAAAAACAACCGAAATAATTCCGATCTATTTAGCAAGGAACTAACTCTTCCTCACCCTTGGGATTGGTCTCATCTTCATCCATATCAATGGAATGATGTTTTTGACCAACTAATCCTGGTTGATTGCCCAAACCAACCAGTTCCCCATCACGTAAGACTAATGAGCTATCACAAGTTGGACATGAATAAACTCTATGAGTCCGCCCATAAGAAGAATCTTCTACCTCGTCAACCAATTCTGCATTAGACAGGTAAAAAACGAGGGCGCGTTCGGCTAGTTCTGACATTGGTTCGGAATCGACTGCTGAACGAATCTTCAGTTTTCTGTGCAACTCTGGCGATAAATACAAAGTGACCTTTTGCTTAGTTTGCGTTTGCATATAACTCTTTAACGGTCTTACCCGGGTATGTATATCAAGTTATCGGTTCTTTTGTTGGTTGTCAAGACGGTAAAACGTTTTAACGGTAGTTTTGTTATATTTGTTTACAATCGGAGATGAAATGCTGTTGATTGAGTGATAAATGCTGCCTATAAACCTCTGAGAATTAATCAGGACTTACGGATTCTAAGCCTGAAACCTTGATTGGAATTAGCGATCGCATATTGAATTTTTAATGAGCGCTCTTTTGGTGCAGTTTCCCGATTCGGGAATAACTCATAAATTGGGGAAGGTATTGATCTGAGTTTCTGGTATTTCTATAAAATCAGTAACTTTGGCAAAATGCGTAATGTAAATGGCTACTGCTAAGAAAACCTGTAGTTTAGGGCGAAAAATTTATTGGTTTGCCGCCAGCTTCTTCGGAGTCATTGCCTTGTTAATAATTCTGTGGGGTTGTACTGCAAATGATTTTCACGCCGGAGCGATCGCCTGGAAAACTTATCGCAACTCCCGTTATGGCTTTGAATTTCCATATCCGAGTAACTGGACTTCTTTAGCAGCGCCAGCAAATGATGATGGAATTGCGTTTATTTCACTACAGGATAACTCAGTGGAAATTCGGGGGTGGGCAAGTCAGCAGCTACCAAATTCGATTGTTACAGACCAAGAGTCTATGAAAAAGATCAAACCTAACTTTCAGACTACCCAAGGAGTAGCTGGGGTGATGGTTGTAGAAGTTGATCAACGAGTAGGTTCGATGACACTAACGCTAACTCAGAGTCAAGTAAAATATTACTGGCAAGGACGAAGCAAGAGCCAAGAATTTCCAGATTACTATCGTTTCTTTTATTACATTGCCCAGCAGTATCGGATTTCCAAATCTTGAGTTAGGAGTTAAGAGTGAGAAGCGATGCTTTGAGCAGTTCGGCAGAGCTACCTGTAACCCCTGGCGTTCGCGTAGCGTCTCGTAGAGAAGGGTTAGAAGTTAGGAAAATTTTTCTTATCTCCCCCAGAATGATGAGTGAGATAGGACAGAAACCTGATAGATTTAGCTATCAGCGAGTAAAAACTGGTTAAGATGAAAGTCCTGGTTATTGGTGGCGATGGGTATTGCGGTTGGGCAACTGCTCTTTACCTTTCCAATCGAGGTTATGAAGTTGGAATTTTAGATAGTTTGGTGCGGCGGCACTGGGATAATGAACTGGGTGTCGAAACTCTCACGCCGATCGCACTAATTCAGCAACGTCTCCAGCGCTGGCAAGATTTGACTAGCAAATCTATCGACTTGTTCATCGGCGATATTACTAACTACGAATTTCTCCATAAAACGTTACATCAATTTCAGCCAAATGCCCTAGTGCATTTTGGTGAACAGCGTTCGGCTCCATTTTCGATGATTGACCGTGAACATGCAGTTCTTACCCAGGTCAATAATGTAGTTGGTACGTTGAACTTGTTGTACGCCATGCGGGAAGATTTCCCAGACTGTCATTTGGTGAAGTTGGGGACAATGGGTGAATACGGTACACCCAATATCGACATAGAAGAAGGCTACATCACCATTGAACACAATGGACGCAAGGATACCCTACCTTATCCCAAGCAGCCCGGTTCAATGTACCATTTAAGCAAGGTCCATGATAGTCATAACATCCACTTTGCTTGCCGGATTTGGGGATTGCGGGCAACGGATTTAAATCAGGGTGTAGTTTACGGCGTCTTAACCGAAGAAACGGGGATGGACGAACTATTGATAAATCGGCTGGATTACGATGGTGTGTTTGGTACGGCACTGAACCGCTTTTGTATTCAAGCAGCGATCGCACACCCCTTAACCGTCTATGGTAAAGGTGGGCAAACTCGGGGATTTTTGGATATTCGGGATACAGTCCGATGTGTAGAATTAGCGATCGCTAACCCTGCCGAGGCTGGTGAATTCCGCGTATTTAACCAATTTACCGAACAATTCAGCGTCGGCGAATTGGCATTGATGGTGAAAAAAGCTGGTAGCGCTATGGGATTGAATGTAGAAATCAATCACCTAGATAATCCCAGAGTCGAGAAAGAAGAACATTACTTCAACGCTAAAAACACTAAATTGCTCGATTTAGGGTTAGAGCCACACTTGCTCTCTGATTCTCTACTCGATTCTCTGTTAAACTTTGCCATCAAGTATCAAAAACGAGTTGATCACAAACAAATTCTGCCGAAAGTCTCTTGGCACAGAAATTAGGGTAAACCCTGCGTGCGGCTGATAACAGAACCTTATTTAACTCAAGTCAGTAATTGGCCTAAAAATGGTCGTCATATTTTAGCACAATATGACGACCATTCAATTGTTGTTTATCAGGCGTATCGTCCAGCTATTGGTGGCTTCGCCGCCACCTACGGTTATTTTGGTGGTGAGTTCAGTTTTAACCGCATGAGTTGGATCAAACCTAACTTCCTCTGGATGATGTATCGTTCTGGATGGGGTACACAAAATGGGCAAGAGGTAGTATTAGCTATTTGGATTATGCGTTCAGCTTTTGATGAAATTTTAGCGGCGGCTGTTCATTCCAGCTACGTTCCAGAACTTTATCCCGATAAAAGTGCATGGCAAAGAGCATTGAAGCAATCACAAGTCAGCCTACAATGGGACCCAGACCATCACCCATCTGGGACAAAATTAGAACGACGCGCTATTCAGTTAGGGTTACGTGGTCAAGTGCTAGCCGCTTACGCCAAAGATTGGATTGTGAATATTGAGGACATCTCGGACTTTGTACAAAAAGAGCGGCAAAACATTAAGTCTGACTGTGCAGAATTGATTACACCACAGGAGAGAGTCTATTCTGTGTTTGATACCGAAACGCAAGAAAAGCTGAGATTATCTGCCTGTACTGAATAGTTTTATATGAGAATTGCTCTATTTACCGAAACTTTTTTACCCAAGGTTGACGGCATTGTAACGCGCCTGCGCCATACCGTTGATCATTTACAGCGCAGTGGTAATCAAGTGCTGGTAATTGCCCCTGATGGAGGCATCACAGAATACAAAGGCGCTAAAGTTTACGGCATTAGTGGCTTTCCTCTGCCATTGTATCCAGAATTGCAAATGGCATTACCCCGCCCAGCCATTGGTTATATTTTAGAAGAGTTTAAGCCAGATGTTATTCATGTCGTAAATCCAGCAGTTTTGGGTTTAGCTGGCATATTCTATAGCAAAATCCTCAAAATACCCTTAGTGGCATCTTACCATACGCATTTACCCCAATATCTCCAACATTACGGCTTGGGGATGCTAGAAGGGCTTCTTTGGGAATTGCTGAAAAGCGCTCATAATCAAGCAGCTTTGAATCTGTGTACCTCCACAGCTATGGTAGAGGAACTGACAGCACACGGTATTGAACGTGTAGATTTGTGGCAGCGTGGGGTGGATACGGAATTATTTCACCCCGATTTAGCTAGTGTAGAGATGCGATCGCGCTTATCGCAAAATCATCCAGAAAGTCCATTGCTACTTTACGTTGGGCGGCTTTCTGCTGAAAAAGAAATTGAGCGCATTAAACCAGTTTTAGAGGCAATTCCCCAAGCGCGGTTGGCATTGGTTGGGGATGGCCCACACCGTCAAGCATTGCAAAAACACTTTGCTGGCACAAACACTTATTTTGTTGGGTATCTCATCGGCCAAGAATTAGGTTCTGCCTTTGCAAGTGCTGATGCCTTTATGTTTCCTTCCCGTACAGAAACATTAGGCTTAGTACTACTAGAAGCGATGGCTGCTGGCTGTCCAGTGGTAGCAGCCCGTTCGGGGGGAATTCCCGATATTGTGACAGATGGAGTAAATGGATATCTTTTTGAGCCAACAGCAGATGTTCAAGGAGCCATCGCTGCTACTGTTCGCCTCTTAGAACAAAAACAACAACGAGACATCATCCGTCAAAATGCTCGCCAGGAAGCAGAAAGTTGGGGTTGGGCAGCTGCCACTAAGCAGCTACAAGATTACTATCAAAAAGTGATATTTTCTGAACAGTTGACAAAATAGGGGAGTGGGGACTGGGCAGGATTATCGTAAATAAAAGGGTTTAAGACCCCTACGTATACACGTAGCGCGGAGTCGGAGCCACTCCGCCTCCGATCAGTTTCAGTCGGGGTTTAAATCCCCGTTTGAAAATGTCTTTAATTACGAATTACGTTAGCGAAGCGTTAGCGAGTCATCGAGCGTCATTACGAATTACGAATTATTTAATTCGTTTTCCCCTAGTCCGCCAATTAATTCCCCATCTCATAGCTAAAGTAAGCTTTTGAGTCCGTTAAAACTTAAATCTTGCACCAATTCCAACAACCGCCTAGTAATGAATTACTAAGCGGACGATGGTGCTAATTGAGGGTGAATATCTACAAGTTAATTAGCGATCGCACTACTCCCCTAGATGCCAAAATCCAAGAGTTTTTGTTTCACTATCATACTGAAGACTCGGCTTATTTATCGCGCAACTTCAAAACAAGCGATCGCCTGTTTTGAAGCCGCCAAATGCATCCAACCCCAAGACCAAGCTGTTGATATCTACCGAGAACGGGCGCATAATTATCAACAAACGCCGCCCCCAGAGTCTTGGGATGGTATTTGGACAATGCTTACTAAGTAGTCATTAGTCATTAGTCATTTATTATTCTCCCCATGCCCAATGCCCAATGGCCTCATTCAACCTTGAACCTCCCCCTGGTCATCCTGAAACGGGTCTTCGCCAATCCTTAGCTCTTTTTTTGAGCGTTTCAACTGTTTCCATAAATCCTTTATTTGTTCGTAAGCTTGACCTGGAGGCACTTTTCCACCTGTTTCTAAGTTGCAAATGTAGCTTACTCGTTGGGCAAATTCCTGTAGATTTGCATTAAAAACCAAGTTTTCTGGCTTTACCTGACCGTAGTAGCGACCACGAGGAAACAGAAAATCATCCTTATTCACGATTTTGTTCTCCAATTTATTCAACTTCCCTTATGTTTAAATCTCTAAAGCTGAATTACTAGCTACCATAATCTTCAACTTGTCAGGATTTACGCAAACAATAGCCGAAAAAAATGATTTTCTTCTTAGGGGCAATACCCTGCGGTCAGCTAAAGCTACATGAATTGCACCTACAGAGTGTAGTTTTGCGTAAGTCCTACTTGTGTCAGACTGGGAGAATTGAACCTCACACGACTAAAAGTCGCGTGATTCCTGCTTCAACGATCTCTGCCTGAATTACTCCAGGTCTTACAAGTTCTCCACAGGCGTTTTTA
>NZ_JBTYKD010000402.1:0-8939 GCF_054880495.1 Nostoc sp. | reverse complement strand
TTCATGTATCTATTTCCTTATAACAAGAATAGACATCATAATAACAGTTTTTGTTACTGCTTGCCAGTGAAAACTTTCGCGGCGATCGCTTGACTGTTTCTAAAAATTGCTATTTTGAGTATTTGAGATTTTATTTTTTCATTTGTTATAATTTTAAGTAAATATACAGTAACATATATAAATTTAGTCAAATTATTATAGATTAAGTATTTCAGAAATTTTCTCATCTGAATTTTTAGAATTTTCAATTAAATACATTAGAAAATATATACAGATTAAAGTATATGGAACAACCACTTATATCTATTGTAATTGCAACATATAATAGAGCCTCAAGTTTACGTAGCCACAGTTTTCCAGCGATCGCTAAACTCAACTATCCAAACTATGAGGTAGTAATAGTTGATGATGCCTCAACAGACGATACACAAAGCTTTCTCAAGACTGGTGACGAGAATATAAAAAACCTTCTTATTCTACGAAATAATCATAACAAAGGGGCTTGCTTTTCTAGGAATCTCGGTGTTGCTCACACCAAAGGTGAGATTGTCGTCCTGATGGACGACGATGTAAGTCTATTCTCTGATTGCTTTAATGAATTAATCAAAATCTACACAGAAGACCCAGATGTAATGACTATTTGGGGATGTATTTACGAACATGGTGGTTCTGGCAAAGGAACAACAACATTTGGCACTGGTAGCCTCTGGTCATTACGACGAGAAATCTTTGATCATTTTCGCTTCGATACAAATCTTCGATATTTTAGAAGCAGTGCTTGCGACGAACACGAGTTAGCACGACGAATACAAAAGCATGGTTTCAAGATTATTAAGGCTAAAACAGTCAAAGCAGATCATTTCCAGGCTCCTGCTGAAAACAGAATATGGAGAGGACTAGGTGGAGATTTGAATCACCTTTATGAAAAGTTGAAATATGGATCTATTTTCCAGTACTATGGCTTGTTAATTCTTGGGTTTATATTGATGCTAAAACGACTACTGACAAAGGTAGAGTTGAATAAAAATTGGCATAATCATCCTTATTATCAAGTTATGCAAACACCGAATCGTCTATTTGTATTTATCAAAGAACGACAGTTTTATCTAGCTGCAAAATGGTTGTTTTATATTCTGATAGATATTCCGTTTCGAGCTAAAACGAAGGGAATTACCGAGTCATTTGCTAAAGCCTACAGCACTAAATGGCCTGCATAATATTGTCTGTCTTCTGCTCAGTTTATCGAGTTGATAGAATTTTAGCAAATCAAACAGACTACACTGGTTCTAGCTTCAGGTTCAACCAGATCAAACCTCACCTTGTTGTATAAATCCTGTAGGGAAATCTCAAAGGGTAAAGTGGGGCGATCGCTTGCGCCAATTATTTACTGTATTAAAAATACTTGGATGTAAGAAGTGCTGGATCTACGCCCGTCGTAGACATCGCATTCTGTGCTTGTTTAAGTTTAACAGATCACACTGTTTATTCCATAAGAAGTTTTCTCAATCGTTGGATAAACCACATCATACCGCAAAGCTTGAGCCGCAAATGCCAAAGCTGCTTTAATTCCTTCATCGCTAAATCGCGGATACGCTTCGAGTATTTGCTGAGGTGTTTCACCCGCAGCAAGCTTTTCAAGAATTAATTCAACTGTAATACGAGTTCATGAAATGACAGGTTTGCCCATCATTATTTTTGGATCGGATACGATTTTTTGCATGAATTATGATTATTTGAATAGATAATTAATTTACAGCTGTTTTCAGGTAAATAGACCACGCGATAGGGGCACAGCAATGCTGTGCCCCTACGACAGATGTGGTTCAAATATATGATTTGTGCTGTAATATATATTGCCTTTCATCATTCTTCTGCATCACCTACCAGAACACAAGGCGCGATCGCTCTTCATTACCTTCTGATTAGTCTGCAAATAATCGTGTAGTAAATCACAACCCCGTGTCAGTAATTTTTCCAGTTGGATATCCGCCAAATTCTGTAAAATCACCGCACCGTTAGCACTACCCGCAGCCAAAGTTTTACCGTCATGGCTGAAACTGATGCTGGTTAATTCATCCTTATAACCTTTTAAAGCAATCAGCAATGTCCCTTCTCGGTTCCAAATCCTCACGTTGTCATCACTGGAGGCTGCTAGAGTCTTACCATCGGGGCTAAAGCTGACACTGATGAAACTATCGCCATCGCCAGGGAGATTATTGAGCAAATCACCGTCTCGACTCCAAATCTTCACTGTGCTATCAATGCTAACTGAAGCGAGCGCTTTCCCATCAGGCGACCAAGCAACCCCATTTACTCGGCGACTATGACCAGTTAATGTGTATAGCAATTTACCATCCACACTCCAGATTTTCACGGTTTTGTCATCACTGGCTGAGGCTAGCAATTTACCATCTGGGCTAAAGCTGACCCAATTCACCGCGTCTTGATGTCCCTGCAAGGTGTTGAGTAGTTTACCGTCCCGACTCCAAAGTTTTACTGTTTTATCTTTACTAGCCGAGGCGATTACTTTACCATCAGGCGACCAAGCTACACCCAAGACGGCACTATTATGACCCTGCAAGGTGTTGAGTAATTTACCGTCAAGACTCCAAAGCTTCACCGTTTTATCTTTACTAGCCGAAGCAATTACTTGACCATCGGGGCTAAAACTAACGCCCCAAACTTGACCCTGATGCCCCGTGAAAATACGGATTAGTTTACCATCTCGACTGAAAAGTTTTATAGTTTTGTCTCGACTCGCTGCTGCTAAGGTGCGATCGCCTGGGCTAAAACTGATGCTAGTTACCCAATCATCATTATCAGCTTTCGGCTTTCGCAATAACACATCATCCCAATGCCAGAGTTTAATAGTTTTGTCCCGACTTGCAGAAGCGAGGGTGCGACCGTCTGGGCTGAAACTGACGCTATTCACCCAATTATTATGTCCCTTCAGGGTTAAGAGCAGCACACCTTCAAAACTCCAAAGTTTAATTGTCTCGTCGGTACTTGCAGAAGCGATTGTCTTACCATCAGGGCTAAAACTGACGCTGGTAACTCCACCACTATGTCCCGATAAGGTTCGCAGTAGCTTACCCTCCAGATTCCACAGTTTGATAGTCTGGTCTAAACTAGCAGAAGCGATCGCTTT
The DNA here is from genome assembly GCF_054880495.1 of Nostoc sp. Taxonomy (NCBI): domain Bacteria; kingdom Bacillati; phylum Cyanobacteriota; class Cyanophyceae; order Nostocales; family Nostocaceae; genus Nostoc; species Nostoc sp. The sequence continues at coordinate 5,791 of NZ_JBTYKD010000402.1, read as the reverse complement.
CCCATCAGGCGACCAAGCTATACTTTTGACTGCATCATTATGTCCTTGCAAGGTTTTGAGCAGCTTACCATCCCGACTCCACAATTTTACCGTCTTGTCAGCACTCCCGGAAGCAAAAGTTTGACCATCAGGCGACCAAGCGACACTTAAGACTGCACCATCATGTAAGAGCAAAGTTTTGAGCAGCTTGCTATCCCGACTCCAAAGTTTTATTGTCTTGTCTGAACTCGCCGAAGCAATAGTTTGACCATCAGGGCTGAAACTAACACTATTCACTACAGCTTCATGTCCTAATAGAGTAGCAAACAGTTGACCATCCCGATTCCACAGTTTTACTGTCTTGTCTTGACTGGCGGAAGCAATTATTTGACTATCGGGGCTGAAACTGACGCTATTAACTACATCATCATGTCCCGACAAGGTTTTAACCAAGCTACCATCGGGACGCCAGAGTTTAATTGTATTATCCGCACTACCTGAGGCAATTAAAGTGCGATCGCCACTAAATGTAACACTATTTACTCCAGAGATATGCCCTTCTAAGCGGTTATATTCTCTGACGCTGGAAACTGCTTGATAGAGTGCTGTTTGTACTTCCTCTCTTGTATTGGAATCTATCCAGACTGTTTGTTTTAATTTTCTTCCAGCTTTTAAAGCTTCCTTTAAAGCATCAATACCTTTTTGGGAAGCAAAGAGGGCTTCACTGGATGCACTCAGGGTTTTAATTTCGCTATCTACTGCTGTCACTATAGAAACACTTAATCCCAATATGGCGAGAACACAAGCAGTTAGGGCAATTTTCAACGAACGATTTAATTGAGCTTCACTAATCCGTTGTTTCTTTTGACTTTCTGCGAGTTTAGCTGTTAACTCTTTTTCTTTGAGTTCAGCCCGCAAATGTTCAATTTCTAACTGACTCAATTCTTCCCGCTTGTGTAATTCTCGCAATTCTGTTAATAAGTCCAAACCCGGTTGGGGATGAGAATCTACCAATTTGGAACGCTGCTTTTTTTGGCTAAGTTCGCTTTTAAGTCGTTCAATCTCAGCTTGACTCTGTTCTACTTTTTGGCGTAGCTGGTTTAGTTGTACCTGTAAGCTCGATTCTTGTTGTTGCAGGTAGCGAATCAACGATACTAAATAATCGTGAATCAGTTGATAGCGTTCTGGTACATCAGGGAATAGTACCACTAAACCGGAACGCACTAAAATTTCTAATACTAAGTCTAATTTCTCAGCATCTTCTAACTCTGCTAGCTGTGCCGCTAACTCAGCACGAGTTTTAAAAGGTCGGTTGTTACTTTCATCTGTTAATAAATATAAGACGAGTAACGCGGCTCGTTCATTCTCTGATCCGCAGTCTTTAATCAGTTCCTTAATATATCGCTCAATCAGTTTATTCGGTCGATATGGCTGATATTCTTCTAGTGTAGTAATACGCTCATCTTGAATTTGCGCTCCCACAACTTGCAATTCAATCGGGCGGACTTCTCCAAATTCTGTTGATAAATCTTCGATTAAGGCATCAATTAAAGCCGGTTCTAAATTAAACTGCGATCGCTCTGTTAATTTTCGGATAATTGCTTTCGCATATTCTGGCGAAAAGTTATTTAACTGGTAGCGAATATGCTTGTCGAGAATATTATGATTAATCGCTTCCAGTGCCGAAAGATGTTTAAAATCTAATAACCGATGTAAATAATCTTCGCGCAAGGAAAGGATCACTTTCACAAAGGGTATTTTGAGACAGTCACTAATAAATTTATCAAACTCTTGCTTTTGATTGCGATCGCTATAACCAAAGAAAAATTCTTCAAATTGATCAAAAATTAAAACTGTGATCAGATTGTGATCGGCATTTTCTTTTAGTTGTTGTAAAATACTAACGATGGTTAACGGTATGCCAGAGTAAGGCAAAGCCTCCGATTCAATGGCTACTTCTGACTTAATATCAGCATACACGGCAAGGGAGGCGTCACTAGACATCGCCTCACTTAGAGATTTTCCTAATTCTCGCGCCCAATCGGTGTAAACTTGCAATACCACAGGCACGGCTATTTGATCGCCAACAGCTCGATTTTGCAATGCTGGAACTAAGCCTGCCGTGACAGTCGAACTCTTACCCACTCCTGATTGACCGTGAATCACCGTCAGCTTTTGATCGGCGCGGCTGATTCTGCCAATTAAGTTATTAATATCACGCTCTCGACCAGAAGCGGCAATTTCTAAAGCAACGCTACTACTTCCAGAAGGTGACATCAATGCTGGATTTGTCGCCTGTCTTTGCGGTTGCAAGCGTCCCGCACCGATAAAAGCCCGAAAACCGTACTGTTGCTCAACAGAACGCCGTTTCTGTCGAATATAATAGGCTTCCAGATAGCGTCCTTCTTCAAAGTAGAGCGATCGCAATCTCCGCAATAAGCGAATATAACGATGGGCATCGTATTGATGAGCGCTGCTTTCTAAAGCTGCTGGTAGTTCTTTTGTCGCCTTATCTAGGTATTCACGCGCGATTTCTAACTCACCTAAATTTCGCTGGGCTTTCGCTAAAACTAAATAGTAAATTTGCCCCAATAATAATGGAAATAAGCAGTTGTAAGGGTCGTTGTGCTTTTGCGCCTCACCTAATTTTAACAGTGATACGTGTGCTAATATGCTCGCCTGTACCCAGCGCGACTGCTGCACAGCCACTTGCGCCAGAAAACCGTAGTCACAAGCTAATTCAATTTGAGTACCATAAGTTTGATGTAACTCCAGAGACTTTTGAGCAACCGTCTGCAATTCTTCCCACTCTTGCAGATATTGCAAAACTTCAGCGAGTTGATTAATGAATTCAGCAACTATATCTAAACGCCCCGCCACTTCTAAAACATTTAAGCATTGCTGAAAATAAGATTTAGCTGTGTACCAATGGCGGCGGTTTTCAGTTTGATTTTGCTCTGCAAAACGACAATAACACAGCCCAATATAAAACAGTAAAATTCCCTCTCGCAAAAGTAGAGGAGATGGCCGATTAGGAGGCATAGGCAAAGAAAATACCCCCTCATCTCCCTCAGTCTTTTTATTCAATTTTGAATTTTGAATTTTGAATTTTGAATTGATTTCCCCCTCATTCCCCCCAGTCTTTCTTTTTGCCAACTTTTGCCAAACTTCCAAGCTTTGCTGAAAATGGTTTAAAGCTGGATGAATGCAATCGCTAATATAATCATCTAGACCAAAAACAAATTCTAAACTAGCGTCTAATTCTGACTCTAAGCTAATACCACGATTGTGCAACTCTTTAATAGCAAAGTGGAGTTCATAGCTATGTTTCCAGACTTGCTCCACAGTGGAATAGTGCTTTGCAACTTCAGGAGGTTGGTGTTGTGCAGCATCCTTTGGTAACACCGTAGCAAATAAAGAGTCAGTTTCCTGTTGCAAAAATTGCAGCAAGGAGTCAGTTGTCATTTCAAACCGAATCGGTGTCGCCGCCCAACTAGCAAAATCTGGTGCTAAACGCACTACCTTTTGCAACACTTCCTCATTCACCCAGACAATCATCGGAAACGGGTGACGTTTGCGAAATTCATCACGAATATGATTAATAGACCTCAATAAATCATCAAGTCCATCTACCAACTCTAAACCCAAAATCATCAACGCCGATGGCGGATTCTTTTCGGTTAGCAGTTGTAAATGAATACTTGTGTAAAGACTTCTAGCATTATGCGGCAAAACTACCTTTTGAATTTGGTGTACTCCTGAAGAGAGTTCTTCGAGTTGTTGCAGCATTCGCTCTTGCAAAACTCGATAATTGCAGCACACCAAAACTAAGGAGAATTGACCGTTAGAAAGGGCAATTGCTCTCCCCAAATTTCTCAAAGCTCGCTCATTAGCTGCTGTTATATCTGCTTGTGGGTGTCGTTCAACCATGACTTAAATTTTTCTGTCTCTGCTAAAACTGGGTTGACGGCAAACCAAGCTCCCTGATGATCGCGGTATTCAAATACAAATAAACTTCGCAATAAAGTATAGTATTCTATATCACCTCTAACTCTCTGCTGTTGCACTACCTGAAAGATTAATTCCCACTCATGAGGGTCGATAGCATTAGTTCGGTAATCCCGTTGTCTTCGGATTACCAACTCGACACACTCCCGCTCAAAAGGTGGATCTTGTTCTCGCAGACAGTCAAACAGTAACCCTAGCAAGTCGCGTACATGACCACCACTAATCAGGCACAATCGATCTAAGGTTTCCAAACTATCAAACACTTCTGTAATTAAGCCTAACCGATCGCTAGCTAAAATATCGGGAAAAGCTCTAGCTAGCACCATTTGCCGCAACATTGTTAACCCTTGCGGGAAAATCTCCCCAGAGCGCAAACGCACAGGTATCATCGGCAACACTTTTGGTGCGACTCCTCCCCCCAAACGATGTTGAAGTTCGGCGCTATCGTTGGAGAAAGTCAGCGCTAAAGGAATAGTGTAGACTACATGACAATTTAGTTTGCGTAACTGTTCACCACGCTGAATAAATAAATATTCTGGCAGCGATCGCCCCGATGGTAAAGGCCGAATTGCGACTCTATCCAAATTATCAACAATCACTACCAATCCTTTTTTACCCCTAGCTTTCAGTTGCTTGGTGGCAGGTTCTAGTAATTCTTGATTAATTGACTGTAAAATATTTGCTGTTCGCGGTTCCAAATAATCTCTTAAGCGCCGCCGCAATTGGGGACTTTCTTTAGCCTTAGCTGTAATTTTGGCAATCCCCACAGACAACTCTGCTTCCACCCCAAGTTCTATTGGCGTTTGCAGGAAATCCACGAGTTCACCAAACAACTTAGTAAAGTAGCTAGGCTTAAACCTAATTTTCAAAGCTTCTAGGCTTTCGCTTACTTGTCCAGCGATCGCTAACAAAATATCAGTCACATCCACATCTGCCATTTCTAACACATGGGTAGACTCAAAGTAAACTACATGAAATTGCTGTTCCTCTAACTCAGCTTTCAGGCGCAACAACTCCGTTGATTTTCCACAACCGAGATGTCCTGTAAATAGTTGACAGGTTGGAGCATCCGGGGATATTATAGCGATCGTGCGCTGCAAAGCCTCGATGATTTTGCCACCCCGCACCGCAGCAAAATCGATATAGTATCTGCGATCGCTGGCATTTCCTATAATTAGAGGTCTGCTGGGATTGCAAGCCTGATAAAATCTTTCTAAATCTAGGAGCATAACTAATCGAGTTCACTCAGGAATAAGGATGAAAAAATCTGTTGAATAAATATATTTGGTTTTAGGGAATTTCTTCCTTAATTTAAGTACATCTCACTCAAAATACTAACTAAATTAGCAGTATTCGGGATGATTTTTCATATTTAGGTTTTATCTAGCACAAGGCAAGGCTGATATTTGATTTTAAGTAAGTAAAAATACTATTATAAGTACAAATAGCAAAAATCTCGTTGATTAAATAAGGTACTCTTATCAATATTAAAAATATCCAGCACAAAAAAAGGTACTGTTAAGTACAGTTTGATAGCGCTCTTAAATATATAGCGGTTCTCAATTGCATAATTTCTCTTCTTTCCTTCTTTCTTCTCTACGAGACCCTTCTCTACGAGACGCTACGCGTAGCTTGCTTCCACGAAGTGGTACGGCAAGCTCAGGGCATGGCGCTGCGCGTAGCTTGCTTCCACGAAGTGGTACGCGGTTCGTTCCTTTACCCTTCAAACTTCGCTTGCCAGTAGGGGTTTAGCATGCTAAACCCCTACAGCTGTATGAGTTTTGCCCTCACCCCCAGCCCCTCT
>NZ_JBTYKD010000401.1:0-2197 GCF_054880495.1 Nostoc sp. | reverse complement strand
AGCCTTCAATCCTAGTAACTCTTGGTACAGAAGATGTCACAGCCTCCGCCAAAACTTTTGGCAACAACCTTTGTGGAAATGTCAGTTCCTGATCGTCTATGTGATAGGAACGATTTAGTTCATCTGGAGTGACAGACTCTGGTGTTCTTAAAACTCGCTGTACCAATCTTGCGTAGTCTAGTAAAGTTCCCTCTTGTTGTAACTGAGGTGATAATTCTTCGGTAATGCGGGTTAATCGCGCTAATTCTGCCCGAATTCCCGACTCAGTAAGATTTGCGGAACCTGTTTCACTACTAGTTTCTATGAGCCGTTGGGTAATCTCTCGTGCTGCTTTTTTGCACTGTTCATCTCCCAGATATACCATTGCTGCCCATCGTTGAGCTTCTATTTCTTGTTGCCGTCTTTCAGGATTTAAACGACTTAAATAGTTGACATAACTATATAAGACCTGTGCTACTTTCTGCATTCGTGGCTTACCAAAGCGCGAGTCTTGCTGCATTTCCTTTAGCAAATATTCCCGCACATGGGTTTCCATTGCGTAAAGTTCATAACCAACTTGACTGCACAAGTCAGACAACAACAAGTCAACCTCTGCTACCCAAGGAACTTGCTCACCTCGCAAAAATTCATTACGTAAGTAGTTTACTAATTCTGGAGTTAGCACCAAAGGTAATGCAGCATGATACGCCAATAGCCGATAAGACTCATCAAAACGCCGCACAAATCTATCTACTGCTTGTTTCGCCTGTTCTCGCAATTGTTCTGCATCAGCTAAATCTGTCATGAGAAAGGTGAATGTAGGTGTTGTAGAGGTTGTCCGCGCACAATATCAATAGCATTACTTAAGCCATTATTATCCATCTGATACATTGGCACCAAATTAGCAATGATTTCTGCTGAACTGCCAATCCAGCGTTCTTCAGGCATAGGATTTAACCAAGCAATTAAAGAACTGTACTGCTTCAATTTAAATAAAAAACTGGTAGTTGCTCGAATTCGCTTTAACTCCCGATACCCCCGTGCAGCCCCAGCATCACTGACAATCAATATACTGGTTTGATTATCGCAGGTTGATAATACCGTTTGTAAAGCAATTGGTTCTGTTAGGTAGAGGTCTTTGTAAACACTAGCAGCAGGGACGTTATGGAAATAAAATATATCTACTTTTTCCGGTTGCAAGTCACTTTCATAAAGTGCCGTTTCCACTAAATCACGAGTGAAGCGGTGAAAAGGGTTCATTGAGCCATTTTGATCCAGCAGCAGTAAAAGATGGGCATTGTTTCTTTCTCTTCTGCGGTAAACTGGAGCTAAGTAGAATCCCTGGCGAGTTGCTTGCTCAATGGTGGCATCAACATCTAATACATCCAATGCTCCATCGCCAACAGGTCGCCGGAGATATCGCCAGCTATAAACCATTGAGCGCCGGGAAATGGGATAGTATGCCTGTAATGTAGATGTATCCTCAATTTCCGCAGGTTCAAAGGGCGCTCGAATCGGTAGTGATGATAGTTCCGGTTCAGGTTTTACCTGAGTTACAGTATCTTGAGGCGGTAGTGGTGAGGAAATTTCTGGGGGTTCCTCCACCGATTTTTGATGAGTTTCAGGCTTTGCTTCTTTCTGAGGGGTTTTTTCAGGTTGTATTGGAGTTGAATCAACTTGTAGGGACTCCCAGATGGTATCAAACTGGCTTTGTTGGGATGGAGAGTGACACCATAAAATTTTTAATGTTTCGCCTAGTTCCTGCTTTGTTTCCCCAAATCCCCCCTCAACTGCTTGTTTTGCTGCCAAAAGTTCGCCTACACCAAGCTGAAAACCACTTTGGCGTAGGCGAATCAAGGCGCGAGTAATTAAATCTTGGGGGTTAAAGGAACTCATGAGGCTTTGGCATATTTCTTCCAGTCTTGCTGAAGCTTAAATAATAACTCTCGGTAGGGAAGTAAATCGTCTTTTTTCAATTTAGCTGCGCTGTAAGGTTTTGACTCAAAGGTATGGAGTGCTTTTAGCCAATCAAGAAATTCACTGGTTCCCGGTTTCTTAAATAGTCCACCTTCTTTCCACACATCGAGAAACCGCTTAATTGCATTCTTTATCAAATCATCAGGCGGGGGTGTTTCCTCACGAATTTGGTAATGCTTCTCGACAATTTCTTGCAACCGCTGCTCATCGTTAGGGAAGTCTACATAGTGATATAAGCAAC
>NZ_JBTYKD010000400.1:0-13761 GCF_054880495.1 Nostoc sp. | reverse complement strand
CGGGAAACCCGCGCAACGCAGTGGCTCCCCAACCTACAATTTTTTTGCAACATTACTACCGAGATTTTTTCAGAAATCAAATATGATTCCTATATGCCCGACGGTACTGTTGAAAAAGGTCCCTACTCTAAATGGAAATAGTTCTGACTCTGTTGCAGCCATCAACGGAGTAGGTTTAATTAGAGAGCTAACGTTATAGTCCCAGACTTAACGAGAGAGAATGTCACCAGATATAAGTTAAGCTAAAGTGCGTCAATCGGTCAGCAGTGAAGACAATGCTTTGGTTTAGAGAATGAATCAGTATTTTGCAACGGTTGCTCGCGGATTAGAAACCCTCGCGGCTCAAGAGTTAGAGCAACTGGGTGCCCATTCCGTAGAGCCAGGGTTTTGCGGTGTAGCCTTTGAAGGCGATCGCACTCTACTTTATCGCGTCAACCTCTGGGCTAGGCTGCCGTTCCGAATCTTGGTGAATATCCATGAGTTTCCATGCCTTGATGCCAAGGATCTCTATCGCGGCATTCAAACCATCGATTGGGTAAACTATTTAACACCAGACATGACGCTGGCGGTGAATACCACAGGTAAAAACGATCGCCTCAATCACAGCCACTTCACATCTCTCCAGATCAAAAATGCGATCGTTGACCAGCAGCAGGAAAATCTAGGCGAACGTTCAAATGTAGAGCTTCATGACCCAGACGTGCGGATCAATGTTCATATTGAACGCGATTTTTGTACCGTCAAACTCGACAGTTCTGGAAATAGTTTACACCGCCGAGGCTACCGTCCTGCGGTTGGAGCAGCCCCTCTCAAGGAATCTCTGGCTGCTGCTCTAATTCAGCTTTCGGGCTGGCAGCCAGATCAGATGTTCTATGATCCTCTCTGTGGGTGTGGCACTTTACCCCTGGAAGCTAGCTTAAAGGCACTTAACATCGCACCAGGGCTATTTCGGGATTGCTTTGGATTTGAAAATTGGCTCGATTTTGACCTGCCCCTTTTAGAAAAACTGCTCCAAGAAGCTAAAGACAGCCAACTGGATACCCTGACTGCGCCTATTTGGGGAAGCGATCGCGATGAAAATATAATTGAGCAAGCGATTAACAATGCTGAAAATTGCGGCGTTGATAACCATGTCTGGTTTTCTCAAATGGAACTTGCCGATGTTGTCGCCCCCGCAGACAGTGGGGTTTTATTCTGCAATCCACCCTATGGCGAACGACTGGGGCGAGATAGTGATTTAGGGGCGTTCTATAAACTTTTGGGCGATGTGCTAAAACAACGCTTCAAAGGCTGGACTGCATTTGTGCTAAGTGGCAACAAGGAACTATCTCAATCGATTGGACTAAAATCATCCCAGAGGATTGCGGTGTTCAATGGAACCTTGCCCTGTCAGTTAATGAAATATGACTTGTACTAAGGACTTCCAACAAATAAATTATCCAATCTTGTGGGGTGGGCAGCGTTCGACTGAGCGCTCACGCCGAAGTCTTGCCCGCCCGTAGCCCAAGGCTCTCGTGTCGCCCACCCTACAAGAAATTGTTGAGTATTTTTTTATTTGTCAGTCCCCTAAGGGAATCCCAAAAAATAAATTCTTCGATATTAGTAGGGTGGAATATCACTTACTAAATCGCTGCATTTAGATCCCCGACTTCTTCAAAAAGTCGGGGATCTAAGCAGCAACTTTTGCTTAAGTAAATATCATTCCACCCTACACTTACAGCTTAGAGATTAGACTTCTTGCATAAATCAAAAAAAGAACCCCACCCCGCCTTTGACTTATGTCAAATTCTCCCCTCCCCGCGTGCGGGGAAGGGCTGGGGGTGGGTGTTAGGGACTTTTGCAAGAGGTCTATTTTTTTAATTGCAAGTCCCTAAGGAAGTGCCATTCCACCCTACACCTAAATCCCCGCTTTCTACCTAAGAACTGATAACTGACTTAATAGAGGCGACTTAGTGTGTACTCAGCTATGTTAATTAATGCCTGATGGGATTCTGAGGCTGGGAGAACTGCAAGATGTTCAATTGCTAACTTAGCATGGTCAGCAGCTAACTCTCGCGCCTGCTGTATACCTTCACTATCTTGAATTAGTTCCAGTGCTTGCTCTAAATCCCCATCTTGGGCAAACTCTCGATCAATCAGCACTTCCAAAGATGGTTTTTGGGCTAAAGCAAATAAAACGGGTGCAGTCAGATTACCACTTTTGAGATCCGACCCCACTGGTTTACCCAAGGCATCTGTTGTACTGGTGAAATCTAGAATGTCATCAACAATTTGAAATGCTATACCAAAATGACGACCGTAGCTATACATATGCTCAACAGTTTCGCGTGAGACTTCACTGAGTAACCCAGCAGCTTTAGAACTGTTGGCGATTAACGAAGCTGTTTTGTAATAACTCTTCTGGAGGTAAGTTTCAATAGAGATACCAACATCAAAACGATTTAGTCCCTGCTGGATCTCCCCAGTAGCCAGATCCATAATCACTTCTGAGAGCAGTTTCACCACCTCCAAATTGTCCAAGTTTGCTAAATACCAGGACGATTGGGCAAAGAGAAAATCTCCTGCTAATATCGCAATGCGGTTCCCGAACAAACTATGAACGGTGGGAACGCCTCGCCGCACGTCTGATTCATCCAGCACATCGTCATGTACTAAGCTGGCTGTGTGAATCATTTCCGTAATCTCAGCTAGGCGGCGGTGACGCGGCGTAATGTCTTGTTCTAACATTGTTGCCCGCGACATTAACAGGACAATTGCTGGTCTGATACGCTTTCCCCCAGCTCCGAATAAATGTTCGGCTGCTGCAAACAAAATGGGGTGGCGATTTCCAACTAGCTGTTTGAGGTTATCTGCTAGTAGTTGCAGGTCTGTTTCCACAGGGGTAAACAGGGAGGTGGCTGGGGTCATGGATGGGCGGACTCTGGCTTAGGTTACGAAAGTTTACATATCCTACACTCATTTTAAGATAACGCTGTGCCAGTGCAAAGTTTTCATAAAGTAATCCCATATTTATGAGTATATGGGTGATAATTAAGCTTGATGGTGGTTATGTCAATAAGCAATTATGCTTGATTATTGGAAATTCCGGTTTTAAACTAATTTAAAACCGGAATTCTCAGTAGATGGAAATAAATATAAGCTTAAATTGTGTTAGGTAATTTCCTAGTCCGCGTTTCCCTCCACAAATCAAAACGTAATTTAAGCAATATTACTTATTGATAAAATGGATACAATTTAAATTTTTCGCCAATGGATAAGACTAAATTTTTCCAAGACTGAAGTGCAGCTATTCAAAAAATTTGAAATTTAGCATCAAACTGGGCTTAAAATTCAGACTCCTTGTGTTAGGCTAAGATATAGGAATTTTAAATTTTTCAGATATTCACACCTAAAAGTTAAGTCAGCTACTAGTTGATTTTACTGGCTTGGTGATGTAACTCTAAAATAACTACTCGTAGCTTAGATTAAGGAAATAATTCCTTTTATTTTTCCTACGATCAACGAAAATCCTGGTTGGGAGCTATGCGATATCCCTGATGGAAAGCCGCTACACGTCTTCAGCGCACGTTTAGCGCAAGCATTGCTCTTTTCACATCAGTTTGAGCAAAAATAAAGCAGATAAAGTAGACAACTGAGAATTGGAGTTTTAGATTGCCAAACGGCAAGCTAACTACCGTGGTATCTATGGTCTGCAATAAGTCGCATTAGATAATAAATTCTCTGTCCGTAGATAATCTTATCTCTATAGGTAATTTTACCATAGTCAGCTAGAGCCATCAAGAATGCACTTCCTTGGCTGAGGTTCTACTAATTTTATGCAATTTTATATTCGTTTGAAAAGGTGCTAGCTAATAGAACAATGATTTACGGAAGTATGTCTATGATGATTTTTATTTTAGCGTCTGGATATTTGTTCACAGTCTACCTGTTATTAGCACTGGCAAAGCGAACGGGCACAAAGACTATTCCTACAAGTTTACCTTCTTTGCCTTCATCTGCCAAAGGGAAACCCAAGCAGGAGATATCAGTAAGGACAAAGGTGACTGAAATAGTTAATAGTTAGGAGTTAGGAGAGACGCGATTAATCGCGTCTGTACAAGAGTTTGGAGTTAATAATTTAAAACTCGTAACTTCTCATTTTTTAAATAGTTTTATTGGAGTTGAGAAATAGCGGTATTAGTGAAGCAAACCTCTTCAACCACTGGAGTATAGCCTAGCCACTGCAATCCTGACTGGGAAAACTGCTGCGGACAACCGGTGACAGCGAAGCGAGTTGGTAGTGGTGAGTGGGTATTTCTTAACCCTAGTAAGTCTAGCTCTTGGGTACAAGCTGCCACAACATGCACAGCTGGATCAATCAACTGGACTTGAGAGGGGAGGAGCGATCGCAATACTGGTGTGAGGTGGGGATAATGGGTACAGCCGTGAACTAAGGTGTCAATTTCCTGCTCTAATAAAGGCTCTAAGTAGGCTCGTGCTACTTCAGCAGTGTAAGGATCGTGAATGCGGTTTTGCTCAATGAGTGGCACAAACTCTGGACATCCAACTTGCCAAACTTGGACATTAGGATCAATTTCGAGTATGGCGTGCTTATAAGCATTACTCTTAGCCGTAGCTGGAGTGGCAATCACACCAATACGCTTTCCTTGCTGTACTGCTGCCCTTGCCCCTGGTAGAATCACTCCCAAAATGGGTATGTTGAATTCTTGACGCACAGTTTCTAGGGCTAGGGCAGAACTGGTGTTGCAAGCCATAATCACCATTTTTACCTGCTGCTGTTGTAGCCAGGTAATAATTTCACGCGTAAATTGTAAAATTTCTGCTTGTGAACGAATTCCGTAAGGAAGTCGAGCTGTATCCCCAAAGTAAACAATTGATTCATTGGGGAGTTGCCGATATAGTTGTCGCAGTACTGTCAGTCCACCCACACCACTATCAAAGATGCCAATTGGTGCGCGTTGGGGTTCTTGATCTGAAAAATTGCCAAGATTTCCTTCAAAGATGGAAGATGGATACACAGGCAGATATTGATTTAGGTTTTTGGATATAAAATACAGAATCTAGCAGAGAATTGACTAATTTACCACTAAATTCTGCACGGAAAAGCAGTTTAAATACCACCTCTTTAATTAGTAATTTGTACTATATTAGCGGTGTAAGTATTTGAGAATACCACGAGCGATCGCTTTTGCCATCCGATTTTGATACTCTGGTGTTCCTAATCTAGGATTATCCTCGTAACCAGTCATATAGCCTGTTTCCACTAAAATCGAGGGTATGGAGTTTTTCCTGAGAACGTAGAATCTAGCTTTGCGGGTTCCCCGATTTTTGATAGTACCGATGTCCTGAAGGATGGTATTGCGAACTACTTCCGCCAGAGCATAACCACTGTCGTAATAATAGACTTCTAAGCCATTGACATCAGGGCGATTATCAACCGAATTAGCGTGAATGCTAACAAACAAAGTCGCGTTAACTCGTTTAGCAATGTCTACCCGTCCCTGAAGTTCTACGAAAAAGTCAGCATCCCGCGTTAGTACCGCTTGTACACCATTTTGCTCTAAAATGGCTGCTACCCTTTTACCAATAGGCAGGATTACATCCTTTTCTAAAAGTCCGCCCAGACCAGGAGCACCTGAGTCTTTTCCACCATGTCCTGGGTCAATAACTACTAGCAATTTCCCTTTGGGAGCCGAGGAGTGTGTCCGTGGCTGGGAAATTGTCCGGGGATTATCTATGGGGTTTGGGAATTGTCCTGAGTTTACCGATGGCAGGGGAGGTAAAGCAATAGGGGGTGTGATGCTACCAGAGCGTTGTAATTGTAGAGCTAAAAGCTGGTCGCCAATCTGGTTGAGTTCCCCAATTTGGACATCTGCGGCTGGTTGAACCAAGACGATGACACTATTGGATTCTTCTGGTTGGAGGCGTACCCGCAAGATAGGGCTATTAGCACTAAAAGTAGGGCCTATGACTTTGGGAGCTAATTTAGCATTGTTAATAGTGATGCGGAATAGACCAGAGGTTGTATCCCAGCCGCCTGTAGCAGATAAAGTTTGGTCGGCTCTAATCAGCAGTTGTGTGCCATTATTAGCCAGTTCCACAGACTGAATACTTGCTGTTGAGTTGTTAGCAGGTTGTATAGGGCGTAGACTGTTACCTCCAGGCAACTGGGCAACGCCATTATTGGGTAGAACCACAAAACCACCAACACTGCTAGTAGTTGCTCGCCAATTTGGACTATTTTGATCCACCTGTAAAGTCAGGCGAACAATAGATGGGCTTGTTTGCAGTTGGGTGAACTGGATACGGCTGACACCATAGCGATTAATCACCAAATCTCGCTGCTCTAGATTTTGTGATAAAGTTGCGCCAGTGATGTCGATGTTGATTGCTTTTTGATCGTTGCTACGATTTACCTGAATCTGAGGATTACCACCACTTGTACTGATGAAAAAACCATCGCCTGTGACTTGTAACTTCTCAATTTGAGTAACTCTGGCGAAAACCATTCTGTTGTTAAGTGGATTGACAGAGCCGATTCTCAGTACATTGTAAATATTCCTTGGGGAGAAAGTTGGTGTAGATGTTGTCGGTGAAGTTTCTCTGGCAACTTCTCCTTGTTGCCCCTCAGTATTTTTTGCGGGGACATTTTCGGCTTCTGGCGTAGGTAATTGCACTGTCCAGCGTTCACGAAGTGTCCCCCCAGGGGATTCGCCAGTTGTGGCTAGAAATTGGACTCGTTTGGGGTCAAGAGTATAACCAGCAGTCAATTCAACGACTATCCGCGTTGTTTGTTCGTCAAACTGCCCAACCCGAATCGAACGAATTCCCCCGCCCACCTGTTGGGTTAGCTGCGGACGTCCAAATGTGGTTCCCGGCAAATCAATTACCAAACGAGTCGGGTTAAAAATTAATTGTGCTTGGGGTTGAACATTCCCTAAAGTATTAATTTCCAGCCTGTTTTGATTGCCATCAAAACGCCAAGATTCGAGTTTCGCGGCCATTGCCGGCGACGATAGCATGAAGATAGTTCCAATAGTACTGGATAGTAACCAGTGTAATTTCACAGTCCTTTCTCCTGATTCACATTCATGGCAGCCGTCAACATCTGAACATATTGGCAAATCCTCACACCATCACCGCACACACTTGAGTTTTTTGCTGTTATTAAGACACAGCTAATGGCGTAGAATATAGCACGCTCCTCTGATTTTGCCATGCCATTAGCCCATATAAATTTGACTGCAAATTTTAGATTTTAGATTCCCGATTGAAGAAAAGCCGATTTTAGATTCATGCTGAACTAACGTCCCGCTACGCTAAGACTCCTTGTGAGTGACACAAATCGCAAATTTAAAATCTAAAAGCGTTCGACTGGCTTGTACTGACTTGTACTGAGCGACGTCGAAGTAGCTTTGCCCTTGGCGTAGCCTCTGGTAGAGAAGTAGCGTCTTTGCACTGAGCGAAGTCCAAAATCTCAAATCTGCTTACTTGCAAGGTATCAGACGACAATAACAAAGAAGCTACTCTTGCCCCGCAGCAAGAATACTTAAATTGTTGTACTACTAAACTTGGATAAAAATGGTAAAGATTAGATGTATTTACTCAATAATTTCGACTAAATTACTTATCTTCTCTTTAGATACTGAAGCACGCCACGAGCGATCGCTTCTGCCATTTGATTTTGGTAAGCTGAAGTTCTCAGCCTAGCCATATCCTCTCGACCTGTCATATAACCAGTTTCCACTAGAATGGAGGGCATAGAACTTTTTCTGAGAACATAAAATCTGGCTCGCCGCACTCCCCTGTCTTTGAGAGTACCAATACTTTGGAGAATGCTACTGCGGACAATGCGAGCTAGATCAAGACCACTGTCGTAATAATAGACTTCCAAGCCATTAACATCTGGACGACTCGCACCTGCTGAATTAGCGTGGATGCTAACAAACACATCAGCGTTAGCTCGCGTTGCTAATTGCACTCGTCCCGGAAGGGTAACAAAATAGTCAGAATCGCGCGTCAGAATTACTTGTATGCCATTGTGCTGCAAAATCTCACCAAGTTTCTTACCAATAGGCAAGATAACATCCTTTTCGCGTGCCCCCCCAAGGCCAAGCGCTCCTGAGTCTTTACCGCCATGTCCGGGGTCAATAATCACTACCACTCGCCCATTGGTAACTCGACGCTGTGGTTGTAATCGGAGCTGGGGATTGGGATTGTTTAGGTCTGGGAATGGCCCCCGGTTAGGTGGTGGTAGCCCAGGTAAAGCAAAGGGGGGTCTTCCGGGGAGGGAGACAACTCGCCGAGAGCTTTGTATGGGTAGAGACAAAAGTTGGTCGCCGATTTGCTTGGGTTGCCCAATTTGGACTCCGGCTGCTGCTTGAACTAAGACAATGACAGTGTTGGGTTCTTGGGGTTGCAGACGTACCCGGAGAATTGGGCTATTGGCAGCAAAGGTAGGGCCTGTGACTCTCTTAGCTAATTTGGCATTGGGAATTGTGACGCGGAACAGACCAGATGATCTATCCCAGGTTCCGGTGGCAGATAAAGGTTGGTCGCCTCTAATTAGCAGTTGTGTGCCATGATCAGCCAGTTGCACAGACTCAATTGTAGCTGGCGAGTTGTTGGCAGATGGTCTGCTGGGAAGGAAAACGGGTTGTGATTGATTGTCCAGTAGGTTGTTTGAATTACTACTTTGGGGCAATCTGACAACACGACTAGGTAGAATTACCAAACCACTACCGTTACTATTAGTTGCTTGCCAGTCTGGGCTATTTTTATCTACCCGCAAAGTCAGACGGACGCCAGGAGGTTGGGTTTGTAGTTGGGTGAATTCGACGCGGCTAAGACCATATTTATTAACGGGTATATTATTCTGTTGCGCCAGACGTGGTGATAAAGATGCGCCAGAGATATCCATGAAGATGCTAGCGCGATCGCGGCTGCGAATTACCTGAATCCGAGGATTACCACCACTAGTGCGAATGAACAACCCATCGCCTGTTACTTGTAATTTCTCAAGTTGAGTCGCCCCTGGTGTAGTAGTGGCAACCCTTGAAATTCCAAGTTGAGGCTCAGAGTTTGGGGTAATAACACTGTAAGCACTTCTGGTAGATGAGGCAACTTTCTCGACCTCTGGTCTAGGTAATTGCACCGTCCAGCGATCGCCAGTTGTACCAACAAATTGGACTCGTTTGGGGTCAAGAGTATAACCAGGAGTCAGTTCAATAACTATGCGTGTTGTGTCTGTATCAAACTGCCCAACACGGATCGAACGAATTCCACCGCCCACTTGCTGGGTTAGCTGCGGACTCCTAAATGTAGTTCCTGGCAAATCAATTACCAGCCGAGTCGGGTTGAAAATTAGTTGTGCCTGGGGTTGAACTGCTCCTACAGTATTAATTTCCAGCCTGTTTTGATTGGCATCAAAGCGCCAAGATTCAAGTCTCGCGGCCATTGCTGGCGACGATAGCATGAAGATAGTTCCAATAGTGCTGGGTAGTAACCAGTGTAATTTCACAGTCCTTTCTCCTAATTCACGTTCATGGGAGCCGTTAATATATCAACTTATTGGTAAATCATCACACCGTCACCGTTTAAACTTGATCTCTGATGCCTTTTTTGATTTTTAAGCTGTGTATTACAGCACTCCCCATTCCCAACTCCCCGTCCCAGTAGTACTCTAAATAGCTGAAAACTGCTGTAAGACAAACTTAAATCAGTTATCAGGTTTCATATTGAGTCTAAATCCCCATGTGAAACCTTCCACATGTAGAGGTGGGGGACTCTGACTCCAAATAAAGTTAGAAAACTGATAACTGATAGCCGTTCACTAATAAGTTTTTGTTCTTTGTTGCGATTGATGCACTGAGTAAATTATTCCCATTACTCTCACATGATCTAGCAAAATCTATGGGTGTTACTCCCAATTAGCTGGAAAATATTCAGATAAAGGCTCACAAGCCGAGGACTGACAACTAAGACGGAAATAACTAACATTCTGAATGCTGGTAGAAATTATAAACAAACGATTATTCTACAATCACACGGGACGGAGATTTGGGGAGAGAAGTTTCCACTGCACAATAACAAAATCTTCAAAGCACTGTCAGAATAATCAATTCAGAGTCCTGAGTTCTGAGTTATTTTCGCTCATGACTCAGCAAGAATTTACCCAAGACTTTGATTAAATATCCCCAGATTCTTTTGTTGTTTCTAGGTTCCCACTGTCATTTGATGCTGGCACCCTCGACTGAGATGGTTCAATTATTAACGAAGCCCCAGAGGAACCGTCTAAAATTAGTTGCTCTGAGCCTGCATCCACAGCTTTTGGATCTGGAAATACAAATCGTAACAAAGGAGGAGCTAAAAAGGTTGTCAAGATAACCATCACGATAATTGCCGCCCCTAATGGTTTCGAGAGAGTGCCACTGGTAGCGCCGACGCTAGCAAACACCAACCCAACTTCGCCTCTGGGAATCATCCCCACACCGATCGCTAAACGGTTGATTTCCGGTTTCCCAAACACGCTTAAGCCTGTGATTACTTTACCGAGAATGGCTACTGTGATCAGGAAAGTTGCCATAATTAGACCTTCACGATTGTCGGGAATTGCTGGGTTTAACACTCCCAAATCGGTTTTTGCCCCAACAGTCACAAAGAAAATTGGCACTAACATATCGGCAATGGGACAGACTTGCTTTTGCAGCTCTTTGCGCTTATCTGTCTCTTCTAAGACTAAACCCGCCGCAAAAGCTCCCAGAATTGCTTCTAAATGGATAACGGCGGCAAGGTATGCCATAGCAAAAGCGAAGATGAATGCTGGGATTACCAGTTCACCGCGAGTCTTGAGTTTATCAGCGATCGCCACAAAGGAATTATTGAAAAGATTGCCTAGTAAGATTGCTCCTAAAATAAAACCAGTGGCGCTGATAATCAAATAAATAACTTTACTTACATCCACGACGCCATCTTTAGCTAAACTGGCAACTACCGCTAAAACGATAATTCCCAAAACGTCGTCAATTACGGCAGCACCCAAAATAATTTGCCCTTCTTTAGAATTGAGTCGCCCCAATTCTGACAGCACTTTGGAAGTAATACCAATACTAGTGGCAGTCAAAGCCGCCCCGGCAAAAATTGCGGGTATAGCATCAATACCAAACAAAGTCATCAGTCCCACAGTACCAGCAGCAAAGGGTACTACTACCCCCACGACTGCGACGACGGTGGCTTGGATACCAACTGCGATTAAGTCTTTTAAGTTCGACTCCAAGCCGATTTCAAAGAGCAGGATGATCACACCCAATTCTGCCAAAACCGAAACGACCTCAGACTGCGCTGCAAAGACCCCTGGAGTTGCTTCAGGGGTTAAACCAGCAGTGATTTGAAGGAAGGACATGATTAAAGAATTAGAACTGTCTGTGCCCCCTTCTGGAAACACTAAAAGATGGAAAGCAGAGATGCCAACTACCACACCACCTACGAGTTCTCCTAAGACAGGCGGAAAACCCACTTGGTTTGATAACTCTCCACCAACTTTGCTGGCAAGATAAATGACTACTAAGCTTAGTAGCACTGCTGCGACTACCATTGAACTGTCTGCGGTTTGTGTTGCGCTGGCCAGCAGAGGAAAAGAGAAGCTAATTGGATCTAACAAATGCATGAGTTCTCTGAAAATCCTTCTCTTTGATTCTGACGCGTTTCTGAAAAACATCTATCTGTGCCAATGGAGACGTGATTGGCAATAGTCAAACCTAATGCTGTGGCAGTAACGGTAGGACTACGATCGCTTAAGCCGTAATGCACCCTAGTACTACAAGGCGGAATTCAAAATTCAAACAGGTATACAGAGTAAGCGTTTCATTGATTTTGAATCGGTGGTTTATTTACGCCGTGCTGTACTAGCTTTATCTATCAGAATTTAAACCTTTGCAACAAATGCTCTTCCATATATAAGAAACCCTTAAGCATTTCTTGCAAATCTATAACCAGTTGCTGCAAACCCTTAATACTTTGCAACAGATGCTCTTCCATGTATAAGAAACCTTTAAGCATTTCTTGCAAATCTATAACCAGTTGCTGCAAACCCTTAATATTTTGCAACAAATGCTCTTCCATGTATAAGAAACGCTTAAATGATTGCAGCAATTGTTGTAATGAGCTTATGAATTAATTTACTACCGGAAATTTCCGAATAATCCAGGTGAAATTAACTAATGACTCTCGCGTTGCGGTTTGATTTTGTATTAGTCCACGGAGGTGGACTTCTCTGCCAGACGCTGTTCGCGTTCGTTTGTATAGCCGCGAATTCTATTCGCCAAGGCTTAAATTGACACTAATGTTTATGAATTGTCCGATTGTTTTTTAGCTAGGTATTAATTTATATTATTTGTCAACTCAATCAAGCGCTGCCAGTAGACTTCCCGAACCGGGACTACAGACAGTCTCGGAAGTCGCAGCAAGTCAAAGTCTGTGAATTTATTGTCCTGTTTGATTTGAGCTAGGGTGACGAGTTGGTGTACTTTTCGTAATGCCTGCACATCTACAACTGCTCGTTTGCTGTCATTGAGTGCTGGATCGATATAGGGTTGACTAACTATCTCTGCTAAACCGATGATTTGCCGTTCTTTGCCTGTGTGATAAATTAACGCCAAGTCACCAATCAGCATGGTACGTATATGTTTGAGCGCTAGGGAATTGTTGACTCCATCCCAAACTGTAGTGCCGTCCCGTTCCAAATCGAAGTAAGAATAATTTTCCGGTTCAGTTTTTAGCAGCCAATACGCCACAGCAAAATCTCCAAAAAAGCTAGTGTAATTTTTTTAGTTTCCAAAAATGTAACCATTTCAGCTTATGACGATCGCAGTGTCAAAGTAAGAACATACAAATCGGATAAGTGCGATCGCACTTGAGTTGTGAAAAACTTGTGGTAGCCGTTGACTCTCAACGACCACCAGAAGATTGCTACATACCCTTATATAAAAACATCTGTGGATACTTTGAGGAGTGCAAATCTGATGACTAGAGCCGCTTTACCCGGTTTTCAGTTTCCAAATGGGAACTTGTGGAAAATACTGCCTTTAGCAATGCTTTTATGTGCAGCTTTTCTACTACCTGCGTTGGCACAAGAAAAAGAGAAATTGTGGCGAACCCTTAGTGTCAGTGGTCACGGAGTGGAAACAATTCCGACAACCCTGGCGCAAGTCAGTTTAGGAGTGGAGATTCAAGGGAAAACAGCACAGGAGGTACAGCAAGAAGCCGCCCGGAGGTCAGCTGCTGTGGTTGCGTTTCTCAAGAGCCAAAATGTTGAAAAATTACAAACTACTGGTATCACTCTTAACCCAGTTTACAGCTACACCAATAATGTGCAACGGATTACAGGCTATGCTGCCAATAACACCGTGAGTTTTCGCATTCCTACCGAGCAAGCTGGTACATTATTGGATGATGCAGTGAAGGCTGGTGCAACACAAATTAACGGCATTAGTTTTGTTGCGAATGATCAAGCGATCGCCTTAGCGCAAAAACAAGCATTAAAAGAAGCCACCCAAGACGCCCAGCAGCAAGCTGATGCTGTTTTCAGTGCCTTGGGTTTCAAATCCAAAGAAATAGTCAGCATTCAAGTTAATAATGCCACTCCACCTCGACCACCCATGTTTTTACGGGCTGAGGCTGCTAAGTCATCTGATGCTTCCACGCCTGTAATTGGCGGTGAACAGCAAGTAGAAGCATCTGTGACGTTGCAAATTAGTTATTAGT
>NZ_JBTYKD010000399.1:0-7623 GCF_054880495.1 Nostoc sp. | reverse complement strand
GCTGCTTTCGATAACCCGGATTTGATTGTGACGGCAGTTGTTGGTGACGGGGAAGCAGAAACAGGCCCTCTGGCAACAGCTTGGCATTCCAATAAATTTATCAACCCCATTCGGGATGGTGCAGTTTTACCAATCTTGCATTTGAATGGCTACAAGATTGCTAACCCCACCATCCTAGCCCGCATCAGCCACGAGGAACTAGAGGACTTATTCAAGGGCTACGGTTACACACCTTACTTTGTGGAAGGGCATGAGCCAGCGCAAGTGCATCAACTGATGGCAGCAACTCTGGAAACAGTTATTTTGGAAATCAAGAAAATTCAAACCGAAGCCAGGACTTCGGGTGTTGCCAAGCGTCCTCGTTGGCCGATGATTGTGCTTCGCACCCCCAAAGGATGGACTGCGCCGGCAGAAATAGACGGTCATAAATTAGAGGGATTTTGGCGATCGCACCAAGTACCAATTACAGATGTAGCTACTAATCCTGCCCATCTGGAGATTTTAGAACACTGGATGAAAAGTTACAAGCCAGAGGAATTATTTGATGAGCATGGCAGTCTAATTCCCGAACTCAAAAAGCTGGCTCCGATTGGTAATCGCCGCATCAGTGCCAATCCCGTTGCTAACGGTGGAATTCTACGTAAAGAATTGCGTATGCCCGACTTCCGCAACAATGCAGTTGAGGTAGTCAAACCCGGCGCAGTTGAGGTGGAAAACACTAAGCCTCTAGGGAACTTCCTGCGAGATATCATGCGTAATAACATGAATAATTTCCGCGTATTCGGGCCAGATGAAACCGCCTCCAATCGACTCAGTGCTATCTACGAAGTCAGTGAGAAAGTCTGGTTGGCAGATATGCTCCCTGAAGATGCAGATGGGAGTGAGCTATCTACCGATGGGCGAGTGATGGAAATGCTCAGTGAACATAACCTGTTCGGCTGGCTGGAAGGCTATCTCTTATCTGGGCGGCATGGTTTCTTCCACAGCTATGAAGCTTTTGCTCACGTTGTTGACTCTATGTTTAACCAGCACGCTAAATGGCTGGAAATCAGCAAAAATGAAGTTGCTTGGCGATCGCCGGTTTCTTCTGAGAATATCTTACTATCCTCTACTGTTTGGCGACAAGACAACAACGGTTTTAGCCACCAAGATCCAGGATTCATAGATTTGGTTACTAATAAGAGTGCTGAAGTTACCCGGATTTATCTACCTCCCGACGCTAACTGTCTACTTTCTGTAGCCAATCATTGCCTACGTAGCACCAACTACGTCAACGTCATCGTTGCAGATAAGCAAAAACACCTCCAGTTTCTTAGCATAGAACAAGCGATCGCACATTGCACCAAAGGCATCGGCATCTGGGACTGGGCAAGCAATGATCATCATGGCCAAGAACCCGATCTTCCTGATGTTGTCATGGCATCTTGCGGAGATGTTGTGACTATGGAAGCTTTAGCTGCAACTGCCATCTTAAGAGATGAGTTCCCCGATCTCAAGGTGCGGTTTATTAATGTTGTTGACTTGTACAAGTTGCAACCAGATACAGAACATCCACATGGATTATCAGACTGGGATTTCGATAGTCTTTTCACCACAGATAAGCCTGTAATTTTCAACTTCCATGGCTATCCTTGGCTGATTCACAAACTTGCTTATCATCGCACTAATCATGAAAATATTCATGTGCGCGGCTACAAGGAAAAGGGCAGCATTAACACACCACTTGAGTTAGCTATCAACAATCAAGTTGATCGGTTCAATCTAGTGATTGACGTGATTGATCGGGTTCCGAAGCTGGGTTCTGCTGCTGTTTATGTTAGAGAGCGCATGAAGAACGAAATTATTAACAACCGGAATTATGCTCATAAACACGGTATTGATCAGCCGGAAATCGTCAACTGGAAGTGGTCTTACTAAAATAATTCGTAATTCATAATTTGTAATTCGTAATTACGTTCCAGATGAAAACTCTGACCTTAGTTTAATGTGAGTTTGACAGATATCTCCCTCCCTTGAGTCTACCGTGTATATACAAGTTTTTGAAAGTTACTGCGTAACGTAGAGTAAGTTAATTTTTGCAGGTCAATGCAATAAAGATGCAGGTTAAGAGACTTATGTGTACACGGTAGCCCCCAAACAAAAAGGGAAAAACAACGTAATTACGAATTAGTAATTATTGTCGATCGCATCTGCAAATAAAAAATCAACCCTTTAGAGCTAAAAGGTTTTAAATAATGAGTTCACCAAAACTTATCGCCACTGTTAAAGCGATGGTTGCCCCTGGTAAAGGCATCTTGGGTTTTAATCAACGATGATAATCTACACAATGAGGAATTTTGGGAAAAAGAATCTACCGTGACTGAAAGTGAATCCATTCCTTTAATTATTGAGGTTGTAAGCACAAATTGGGAAGATGATTATTACACAAAATTAGGAAATTACGTTCGCGTAGCGTCTCGAAGAGAAGCCATGAAGATTCCCGAATATTGGATCGTTGATTATGCAGCGTTGGGGGCAAGAAAATTTATTGGTAATCCGAAACAACCAACTATTTCTATTTATCATCTTGTTGATGAAGAATATCAAGTCGCTCAATTTAGGAATTCTCAACGTATTATATCCCCTAGTTTTCCAGATTTAAACCTGACTGCTAATCAGATTTTTAATGGTGCTTTGTAGAGTATTTTTTGATCTACACTCCAGGTAAATCCCCATAAGATGCTGATAATTGCTAATTGTTTTGATTTCAGGAAATGGGTGTTAGCTAGACGAGAATTTCGGGAATCCTAATACCAGAAGTTAATGGGATTATTTCTGGTATGAGAACTATGTGCAAAGGGATAAGCTTCCGGTTTGACGCTTTTCTATTTATATTAACAACTGGGTTATTCACTCCAGGGATGATGGGATCGGCGATCGCTCAGGTGACATCCGATGGTACTACAAACACCATTGTCAACCAAAGTGGTAATAATTTCACAATTCTTAATGGGATTGCAAAAGGTAATAATTTATTTCATAGCTTCAATAATTTCTCTGTACCTACGGGTGGTTCAGCCACCTTCAATTTAATTAACACGCCAAATATTACTACCATATTTAGCCGGATTACAGGTGGAAACGTTTCTAATATTGATGGGTTAATTAGCAAGCTTAATAGTAGTAATCCGGTGAGTTTGTTTTTAATGAATCCTGCGGGGATTGTGTTTGGGGCAAATGCCCGCTTGAATATTGGCGGCTCCTTCGTGGGAACGACGGCGAATAGTATTAAGTTTGCTGATGGAGTCGAATTTAGTGCAGTAAACTCAGCGACACCACCATTATTAACCATCAGCGTACCCGTGGGGTTGCAATTTGGTCAAGCAACGGGAAATATTCAGGTGCAAGGCACGGGTAATGATGGCATTGTTCCCACCAACAAATTGGGGATAGTAGCAAGTCCTGGACAGACACTTGCCCTTGTCGGCGGCGATGTCAATTTTGACGGTGGCGTGATTACTGCTCCTATTGGACGGATTGAAATCGGTGCAGTGAATAGTGGTACAGTCAGCCTGACCCCCATTACCACGGGTTGGCAACTAGGATACACCCAAGTGCCAGAACTAGGAGACATTAACTTTACAAACCGTTCCTCCCTGTGGAATCCCAACCCCATCGGCAATCCTAACGGAGGGATTCAAGTTGTAGGACGCGATATTACCCTGAATCAATCTCAAATTGCTGGTGCAACTACAGCTAGTGGACAGGGAGGAAATATTACTGTGAATGCAGCGCGATCGCTCTTTTTAGGTGGAGTAAATGCCAATGCTCAAGCTCCCAGCGCTTGGATTGTCAATCAGGTGGCCCAGAAAGCGACGGGAAACGGCGGAGCAGTGAATATTCAAGCAGGGCAGTTAACTTTGCAGGATGGCGCAGCAATTGAAACCCTGAGCCTGGGTGCAGGGGCAGCAGGTAAGGTGGAAGTACGAGCAGATACTATTACCGCCAGTGGTACTATTCCTCTGAAATCTCCCTTAGCACCGACTGGGAGTAGCAGTAGCCGTATTGCCAGTGAAACTTACGCATCAGGAGCCGGGGGAGATATCACCGTAGGGGCGCGGCAAGTGGCTTTTAAGGAAAGTGGTGGAATTTTTACAACCGTCTTTCCTGGGGCTACTGGGCGCGGTGGAAATCTCTCCGTCAATGTGGCAGAAGATATTACCGCGATCGCAGCACATCCCCTCAGTTTCAGTGCTAGTGGAATTGGTGCTTACACATTATGGATTGGCAATGGCGGCAATATCAATGTCTCCACAGGGACATTGCACCTTTTAGATGGAGGGGAAATTTTCGCCGCTTCTGCTCGGCTCGCCGGAATACCTGGGACGGGTGCCGGCAACGCGGGCGATGTAACGGTAGTGGCACGACAAGCCATAGACATGGTGGGTGCATATCCAATCTCACCAACCGTCATTAGCGCTATCGCTAACTTTACTACAGGCTCCGGTAATGGAGGCAATGTGTCTGTGACTACGCCAAAGTTGACACTAGAAGCTGGAGCCATCTTGGCGGCAAGTACTCTGCCAGTGTTTGGCATATTTGGTGACGCCAAACAGTCCAATAATTTAGGAAATGGTGGCAATGTCACCGTGAATGTGGCAGATCGCCTCAGCATCACTGGGATAAATCAGTTCACCAAAGCTCCGACTGTTCTGGGAAGCAACACATTAGGCAATGGTACAGCCGGAGATGTGACAATTCAAACTAATCACTTGGTCGTCCAAGATGGTGCATCAATCAGCACAATCACCCAAGCCACGGGCAATGCAGGTGCATTAACTATCCAGGCAAATGACATTTTAGTAGAAGGGAAGAATATCTTGAATTCTGCGATCGCAGCTAGCGCACCCATTACAGATAAGACTACAAGGCAATTTTATGGTTTACCGGATGCTCCTACGGGTAATGCGGGTAGGTTGAGCATCACAACAAACCGCCTTACACTGCGCGATAATGGACGCGTGAACCTGAAAAACTCTGGGACAGGTAATGCTGGACAGTTAAGTATCCAAGCAGATCAAGTTTCTTTGGATAATGGTCAGATTCTGGCAACCACCACCACTGGGCAAGGTGGCGATATCGATTTAGATGTTGCAAACGTCCTCTTGCTGCGTCATGGTAGTACGATCACCGCAGAAGCAGGTGGCAGTGGTGACGGTGGCACCATCACCATTAAGGCTCCCCTGATCGTTGGGGTAGAAAATAGCGATATTATTGCCAATGCTTTTGAGGGCAAGGGTGGCAACATTCAAATTACCACTCAGGGTCTTTTTGGTCTAAAATATCGGACTCAACTTACTTCTGAAAGCGATATTACTGCCAGTTCGCAATTTGGCGTTAACGGTAATGTGCAAATTACTAACCCTGATGTCAATCCCAATTCCGGGTTGATGCAACTCCCAGTCAATTTAGTTGATGCATCCCAACAAATTGCTACAGGTTGCGCGAATAATCAAGCCAGCCAATTTGTGGCAACGGGGCGCGGTGGTGTACCGCCAAATCCCCTTCAAGAAGTGACGAGCGAGCGCACTTGGTCTGACATCCGCGACATCTCTGCATTCCGCAAAACTAGGGAAGTCACAGCCCAAATGCCTGAATCCCCAGAGGTTCTTGTCCAAGCCACAGGTTGGCGACGAAACGCCCAGGGGAAAATTGAGTTATTTGCAGATAAATCTCCTACTCAGGTGCAACAACCATTAACCTGTGCTGCTGTTCCCAAAATTTAATCATGTTATTAATCATGCCCGAAAAGGGAACTCTAACTTGAAATCAGTTAAAGGAAGTTTTTGGTATGAGAGCGATGTCTACGATGGTCACTGAGCTTGCCTGCCCTGAGCCTGCGTCGAAGGGTCGAAGTGCGGGCTACGCCTACGCTTTTCTATCTATATTCACAACCGGGTTCTTAAGTTCCGCTCTGTTACTACCAGCCATTGCACAAGTGACATCCGATGGTACTACAAACACCATTGTCAACCAAAGTGGTAATAATTTCACAATTCTTAATGGGATTGCAAAAGGTAATAATTTATTTCATAGCTTCAATAATTTCTCTGTACCTACGGGTGGTTCAGCGAGATTCGATTTAATTAACACACCAAATATTACAACTATATTTAGTCGGGTTACAGGTAGAAAGGTTTCCAATATTGATGGGTTGATTAGCACGCTTAATAGTAGTAACCCAGTAAGTTTGTTTTTGATGAATCCTGCGGGGATTGTGTTTGGGGCAAATGCCCGCTTGGATATTGGCGGCTCCTTTGTGGGAACAACGGCGAATAGTATTAAGTTTAGTGATGGAGTCGAATTTAGTGCGACTAATCCCAGTGCTACACCGTTGCTGACGATCAGTGTCCCCATTGGCTTACAGTTGGGGCAAAATCCAGGGGGAATTAGCCTGCAAGGGAGTGGACATCGCCTGACCGCCGGACTTTATACCCCCGTAGATCGCAGCAATAATCCCATCGGGTTACAAGTCGGGGCAGGTAATACACTGGCGCTGATTGGCGGTGAGGTTAACTTGTCCGGTGGCATTGCAGCCGTTAATGGTGGCGGGCATTTGGAGATAGGCAGTGTCAGCGAGGGGCAAGTCAGACTCAATGCTACTCTTACGGGGTGGGTCGGGGATTACTCAGAGGTGCGGCAATTCAACGATATCCAGCTCGCGCAGCAATCGCTTCTCGATGCCAGTGGCGGCAGAGGCTCGATTCAATTACAAGGACGGAATATTAGCTTAACCGAAGGTTCCGTAGCTTTGATCCAAAACCTTGGTACACAACCATCCGGGGGAATTGCAGTCAATGCCACCCAGTCACTTAACCTTACGGGGAATACACCCGATGGTAGACTGGGGAGCCTCATAAAAATCGAGAACTTAGGAACGAGTCAGACGGGTGATATTACCATCTCTGCCGCGCAGCTATCTCTCCAAAATGGAGGAGGAATCGCTACTGGGACCTTTGTTCAAGCACCTGGTGGCAATATAACAGCCAATGTTGCAGGGTTGATCGATATCGATGGCTTTGCCCCCGCCAATCCAGCCAATGCGTCCTCGATCGCAACGATCACATTTAGCTCCGCCAACGCAGGCAATCTTACGGTCTCAACCGGCAACATGAGGATTCTGAATGGTGGCACTTTTACCTCTACATCCATAGGTTCTGGACAGACTGGAATGTTACGAGTTAATGCAGAAGACTTAATCGAAATTGCTGGAGCAAACCCCATTACATTGTCACCAAGTACCTTGCTTTCATCGACTATCAACTCTGGAAATGCCAATAACGTGTTTGTCAATACGTCCAGATTAGTGATTCGAGACGGTGGAGTGTTAGGGTCTGGCACCGTTGCTACGGGTTCAGCCGGTAACGTGACGATTAATGCTTCAAAATCCGTAGATATCCAGGGTAGATATGCCGGCTCGACCCTATCTAGCAGCATTGCTTCAAGCGCCCAGATTGTCGATCCAGCCACTCAAGCTGCCTTTGGACTGCCTGCCATTCCTAGCGGTAACGCTGGTTCCCTAACCATTAACACACCGTCATTACGCATCACAGATGGGGCATATATAACCGTCAAAAATGACGG
>NZ_JBTYKD010000398.1:0-11287 GCF_054880495.1 Nostoc sp. | reverse complement strand
TGCAATTAATGTTGACTGCGACTAAAGTCGCACGAGCCGTTTCCCTCTCAGCACTGAAGTGTCTGAGTTTCCCACATCCCGCGAGGTTCTATGAAGTTGCGATCGCATATTGGGACAGATGGTATATTGCAAATCCAGACACCCACTTATTTAAAAGATACAAATGTTGAGGTAGTGGTGGTTATACAGCCGTTAGCTGATGCAGAAGTTGCAACACATTGCTTATCATTCATACCACATGCGATCGCTGCCTTTATCCTTTATCTAGTATTTATGTACTATACCTAGATGCGTTTGCCCTGGGGGCGATGCCTAACGGCGGGCTACGCCTACGCACATCCAAACTTTTCCTCTAAGAATTTAAGTTCAACATCACTTAAAAAACTCCCCTTCATTCAAGTCAAGCAATAAATTTTACTATAAAAACACATTTCAGTGTATATACGGTGTATAAACAGCTTTAAAATGACTAACTTGTAATAGATAATATAGCAGCAGCTACTTACCGCAGAAATCATGTATTTGAACCACATCTGTCGTAGGGGCACAGCATTGCTGTGCCCTTACCGGGTGGTCTATTTACCTGAAAATAGCTGTAAGCTAGTGAATCAAGTTTAGAAGGTGAACTACCCCGCCGTAAGACGGACGGAGCTTCCCAATTCATCAAGAATAGCCTCCAGAACTTCGTAGTTCTTTTGGTCTTACATTCTCTCCAAGGGCAGGAGTCCTGGTTCCCAAGACCCAAAATTTCTCTTGCAACATATACCTGTTAGCTTGGTTTTCGCTTATGGCATTGATGGTTAAGATAGTGCTTAGTTTACCAGAAAATTTTGGGAATTCGTCATACATCTGGAATTGATTTTTTACTTTGTAAAAAATCAATTCCAGATGCAATCCTCATCACCCACTCACAATCCCCATTTTAGGAATACCTTGAAGATGGGGACTTCCGCGACCCGTTAAATGAATATCAAAAAAGCCTTGGCTATCAACCAGCCAGAGGTGGGGCAGATCATTCGTGATCTGCGGCTTTTGGCATTCACGCGCATTCATCCTACACTGCCTGAGTACAGGTCAGATATAGGACTTCTGCTGATTTAGTTAAAATTACGTGTAGGCGTAGCTCGCCTTTGGCATCGCCTGCTCAAAAATTGTGTTTTTAACCTCAATTTTAGCCCGATTCTAGCAATATTTTAAATACTATTGCTTATTGACAAATAGTAGGTGACCTTAACCTCTCACGAATGAAGTAATCTTGATTTTTAGGGGTTCTGGAGAGCGAAAAAATTATGAGAAATGACTGCCAGAGTCATGGAACCCAAATGAGTATTGCACTTGTAAGTTGAAAAATAGATTCCAAATGGGTTATATAGATGTATTGAGTTAGGTAAAAACGACCTCAAATCAAAAAATTCAGAAATTGATTTTGCGAGTCGTCTATTAAATGAAGTGAGCAAGTGAGTATTTTTTTAAAAGAAGGCAGTAGCAAAATGGAAATCAATACAAACGTGAATAAGAAGCACAAAGAAGAATCTAACCCTAGCCTAGGTTATTATCCTGAGCCAGGATGGGAATGGCAGAAACCTGTACCAAAAAGCTATCTTGTAGAGAACGGTCTGGCTAAGTATGCATGGTCGTGGATACTCAATCTTGTGGAGTTAGTTCACTGGCTTCCGTTCATCCCTGCTTTTATCCTATCCTTCTTAATTTTTCAGAATTCAAGTGCATTGAAACTGCTCCTTGGAACAGATGTGCAAGTATTTTTAGTCTTAATTAGCCCGCTTATTCTAACATTTGGTGGCTTAACAGGCATTATGATGCACGAATATGAAGGTTGGCAGGTGGTGTATTTCCAAAATCCGCTCGATTTAGACTTTAATATAAAAGACTGTAATAATGAATGGCTTCGTGAAGTAGCATACAAGTTACTATTTTTCCTTCAAGGAGCTGGACTGTTAGCTTTTTCCCTGGGAGTATTTGGGATTAACAAAATAACCCTAACTTTTGCCATTATCAGTGGGATAATTGCTTTTCTTGGTCCTCAAAATCCGAAAGCTACCTTTACACTCAGCAAACAACCTGTCTTTCCTCTAGCTATTACAATTCTTGTAGTGTTTATCATCAATGCACTTGTAAATTTTGTTGCATATTTTCATCTTTTTGCTCCCGTCTTAGAAACAGTTCAACAACCTAAATTTTTGGCAGTATCAGCCCCCTTTCTCTTTATGCTGGGTGGGATGATTGAAGGACTATTAGCTGAATCTACGTTTAATCAATGGTGGCATTTTACGGCTGTTATCTTCCTTAACCTTGGCATGATAGTCCAGATATATTTATTTAATCTTTTGTGGTGAAGTTTTTATTAGTCTGTTAAGGTGGAATTGATTAGTTTTTTTTTTGCAATCATCTAACAATTATTCTGACAGGCTTTAAAACCAGCAACAGTGGGAAGTTGCATTGAAGAAAGAGGAAAATAGGGCTTATTTCTTCCTTAATTTTAATGCGAAACCCTCATATTTCTATATGTTTGCATTGCATATTGTTAATAATAGCCAATGGATAAACTGTAAATGCTTAATGCTCTACCTGCAAAAATCGCTCATAGCTACTGGATTTTGGGACTTGTGCAAGTTGCTCACAGTATAGAAGAAACCTACACCGAGCTTTACAGTTACTTTGTAACTATGAGCGAGGCATTGCATCAACATTTTCCCTGGATTC
Organism: Nostoc sp.; assembly: GCF_054880495.1. Lineage (NCBI taxonomy): Bacteria > Bacillati > Cyanobacteriota > Cyanophyceae > Nostocales > Nostocaceae > Nostoc > Nostoc sp. Next base: position 8,566 of record NZ_JBTYKD010000398.1, on the reverse strand, counting down.
CCATTTTTGAGATTAGTGCAGATTTGTTTGCAATTCTCAATTATCTCATCATTGCGTTAATGTTAGGCTCAGTTCCTAGTACTGAAAAACAAAGCCAATGGGGCTGTTACTTGATGTGGAGTTGGGCAATTATTGAGTTATTGAATGGAGCATTCCACATTTGCACTTGGATTTTCTTACATCATTACTTTCCTGGTGGAGTAACGGGTACCATCTTGTTTGTGTTGAGTCTTATTTTTATTCAACAACTTAGAACTGCTTTAACTAAAGAAGCGACACAAGTGGCGCAGTAACAATACACCATAGATTAACAACAATGCCTTACAAAAATTTCTTCTGGTTAGGTAAGAGTTTTAGCATCTTTTTGTCATTAGTTTTGACTTGTCTTGTGATCGCAGCTATTAATTTAAACGGCTCAGTTGCAGATTCAATCATCCATCTACTCTGGGTCGGGGTTGGAATAACAGGCTTTTTATTACTGTGTGTTATTCTCATTCAATTAACCTATGCCTACAATTGGCTTGGAACGCCAATAGTCCTCAAACCGATTCATGAAGGAGGAACTGAGGTCGCTATCATCTTTATTCAAGGTGAAGATATCTCGGTTGAGCAATATTGTCCAGTCGCACAGTCAATTCAAAATGCAGCCCCAGATTTAAGTATTTGGGTGAGTATTCCTAAATTTATTGGCAATTCTCCAGTTCCGCGTGAAATAGGATTGGCGATCGATCAGTCCATCAAGGAAATGCAAAAAGAAGGTATGCCAGAAACGGATAATATCTTCTTTGTTGCTCATTCTGTAGGCGGGATTGCCATTCAAAAATACCTCAAGAGTTTTCCCGAACGTGGCAAAGGGCAAATCTTGATGGGTTCTTTTTTAGAGAAGGGATATGTTTCTAAATTAAATGAGGCGGGACAAAATGTTATTCAGTATATCGTCCCGACCCTAACTATAGGTGGCACTTTAGATGGGCTGGCGCGAATTACACGTATTGCAACAGGGTTTTGGTATCAACAACTGAATGCATCCAAACTAATTAATATAGAAAACTTCCCTGTTGTTGCGATCGATGGGGCTACTCATATGCAATTCGCTTCCGGTGAAGCACCTGCTTATGTAGCGGATTACGATCTTCAACCGAGAGCATTAGAGGAAGAAGTTCATCAAAAAATTGGCAAGTTAGTTTATAACTTTATTTGCCTAATATTGCCAAATGCCAATGCTGAGGCAAGCAGTAACTTTCTGAAGGAAGAACGCATCAAGACACAGCAACTCCTCCAGCCACTTCTCAATGCGTTTGTAATGGAAGGATATAACGGTTTCAAACCTGCTTGTTACTGTAGTCAAGAAGATAATCCACGAAACGATCCAAGATGCACCCCCTACTCACCTTGGATTCAAGATTATGCGAATCCAATCATGGCTAGTAGCGACTTATCGCCTGCGCCGTTTGGTTTAAAGGTCATCGATAGTTTCCATCGTTCCTATACTTACAATCCTTTTAGCCATCCTTCTGTTCATATTCCCCAGGTTCGCAATTCTTGTGATGGACAGTCTGAATGCACGCTAACAATTAGTAGCGTCACCCAAGCGCTATATAATTTTCTGAACTTTTTTGATACTGGCTTTTTCCCAATAGCAGCTTTTTCTTTACGAGCTAAACTCAATTCACGCCAAAAAATATGGACTGAGGCAGGAGTTCCAAACCCAAATTATCAAGAAACAGATGGAGCTTCAAGGGGAAATCAAATTAATCAGTACGTTTACAAGTGGGCTTTGGAAAATGCAGGGGAAGAAGCTCGGTACTACTTTAAGGATTTTGGTCTAGAAATGGGTATGGGAGAAGATAGCATACCCATTGTTGCAGCAGGACCTCTGTGGATATGGGTTTATCCCAAGTACAACTACGTCACAATCAATAACGAACAGTTTTATCAAGTTAAAGCGAGGGTTATGAAAACTCCCACCGATTACTTTATCCGTTCTGCAAGTGGAATGCATTATTGTCAGCTTCTCTCTCCGGCAGCAGCAATGGAATGGATATATATTGATGGCTTGAGAGCTAAAGCCTCTCTTTCTGGAACTACTATTAATTATGGACCTCTAGGCGGTGGACTAGATAAAATCATCAGATTCCTCCTGCGAATAGCACTCCGCCAAACCCGAACTAAAGGATTGTTGAAATGGGTTTGACGGTGTAGTTAAGGTGTTATGTATACAACTTGCACAATCAGGGCGGGCAAGACTTCGGCGTGAGCGCTACTTCTCTACGAGAGGCTGCGCCAACGACAACGCTCAGTACAAGTCAGTCGAACGCTGCCCACCCCACAACCATGTTGAAAAAATATTAGTGCAAATTAAAGGCGCAATAGCTTAGTTGCCCCCAGAGAAAAAATTTTTGCATTTTTTCATTGTTACTGGAAACTGAGTATGAAATAGTGTAAATACTTAAAATCGTTACTACCATCAGAAAAACTGCGAACAAGTAAGCCGAATCATGATCACCGTTTTCTTTGTGAATGGCATCCTCTGGATACTGAGAACAGGGGCACCGTGGCGAGATCTCCTAGAACGTTATGGAAAGTGGCAGAGTGTGGCTACAAGGTTTTATCACTGGCAAAAAGGCGGAATTTGGAACCAAATCTTAGCAAAGCTACAAGCGATGCCTGCGGCGGGCTACGCCTACGCTGACGAACATTTGATTGCTTGACTGGGAGGTTCATTACGTTGATGGAACAGTGATCCGCGCCCACCAACACGCAAGAGAGTTGTGATGCCAAATTGCCAAAACCTTTTAACTTCAGCTTTTACAAGCGAACGGGAGTAGCGTCTGGTAGAGAGCAAACCCCAAGCGTTAGCGCAGCTTAACTCACATCTTGCACCAACAAAAATTGATGTGATTTTATTACTCAGTAAAAAAGTAAAAGTATTGATTTATCGATAAAAGCCAATAAAAATTAGGTAGCTTTATCGCACATCTTTTTACTTTTTCTGGGATTATACGGTGAGGTGCAAGATATGAGACGAAGTTATCGCCCAGCCCACCCAATCTTGACTCACAGAAGTAATTGAAAAATGCCTATTATGTTCCCGGACGAGAGCGAATACGATCGGGTATATGATGGCGATCGCCTAATATTTCTAACAAAGGACCATTAACGTCAAATTTAACCATACTTACCGACGCAACCAGAATATTTACCCGATAGCGATAGCGTCCCAAATCAATTCCCAGCAAACTGCAAAGCATAATCCGAATCGTGGCTTTATGGGAAACTACTAAAACATTACCTTGGGGATGTTTTTCTTGAATTTCAGCAATTACAGGCATAGAACGGTTAGCAATATCTACCGCAGTTTCTCCACCTAGTGGTGCATTCCAAGCGGGTTCTGTCAACCATTTTACATAGTTTTGGGCGTAATTCTCTTGGACAAACGATTTACTCTTCCTTTCCCATTCGCCGTAACTACCTTCTCTAAGTCCGTCACGCAACTGCATATCCATACCGATAGCATCACAAAATGGCTTGGCAGTTGCAATGGTGCGTTTCATCGGGCTAACATAAACAGCCTCCCACAACAAGCTTTGATAAACATCGGCAAAACCGGATGCCATCTGCATCCCCTCTGTTGTCAACTCCGCATCAGTTTCACCGCAGAAATTACCACTTTGACTAAAAGTAGTTTCTCCATGTCGCAATAAATATAAATTGAGTGTCATAGCTTGTATCGCGATTGGGATCAAGGAGTTTGTACAAAAATAAAATACCATCAATCTCGCAATCGAGTCTGTGACACCAGGACAAAGTAATCAACCAAAAAAGTCGATCAACCACAAACTTTTGATTTCGTTGACAAAAGTAGCGGTAAGAGCTATTACTCTAGTTTGAGCTGGGATGCGGATACCGTTGGCAAATCCCCCAAACACCTAAACTGAACTGCTCCTTGAGCTTTCTGAGCAATTTTATACCCAGATGCAATAAAGCGGCTTCCCTCCATTGCATTTACATTCTTCAAATCAACATTACACTAATCCAGAAGATAGATACATTTTTGAAAAGTTGAAGCACACTGGTAAGAGCAAATTCAACCTCTAAATCATGGTGTGGCAATGTGGCTAAAATATGGTGTAAATGAAGAAGGTATCTTGATATGTATTGAAGATATCAACAGGGGTAAGACTTCACTTAAGTGTCCTTACTGTAATAGTAGTCTAACTGCTAAAAAAGGCAAGGTGAAAGAGCATCATTTTGCTCATAATGAGGAAACCTGCCGCCCCATAGCTAACCGAGAATTCCCTACTCTGCCACTCTATGACAATTTCAACGTTCAATTATCTGGCAAGGATTTGGCACAGTTAAAGCTGCTTTGGCAGGAGTACGGAGCCAAAAATTACCCTATTAGTTCCTACTTAATTACTTCTGGTTTACTCAAAGCAGGAGTGTTGAGAAAAAACCTATACTTAACCCCAACAGAATATGAATTTAGTGATTTGGGTAAAATTCCCCTTGGAGCGCTAGAGTTTGCGCGGTTCAATGATGTACAGGAGCCACTATTACTTAAAAAACTGCTGAAACTTGAGCTAGCTTTTAAACACGCCGAGTACAAAAATGCTCCAGATTTAGCATATCGATTTACTGATTTGAAGCTGTATCGCGCTCAACTTCAACGTATTCTATCCTCTAGCCTATATTTTTTAGAGATTGAAACGAATATTGGTATTTTGTACAAGATAGGAGTAACCCAAAGACCCGTTGTCAAGCGAGTAGCAGAAGTAAAAATTGATTTACTTGCTCATTATTCCAGTGTTGCTATTAGAGTATTAGGAACTTGGGAGCATAGAGGGAATATTGAACTGTATTTCAAACACCGCTATCAGGGCTTTAATTATCCCATCGGCAGTTTAACTGAGTATTATAAGTTTAATGCTGAGGATACCGAAATGGTACTGCGTGACCTGCAACAAATGCAACCTAAAATACTATCTCAAGATGAAATAGATATTCTTGAGGAGAATTCTAGCTGGGAGAAAATTGCTGTATAATATTCTCATAATCCCGTAGCCAAATCTAATTAATTACCAAGCAAAAACAATTATTTTATTGCAATACAAAGTTGTAAATATATTAAAAAACTTAGGTCAATTTTTAATTATTTCTGAGTTCTAAATTGTTCTTCAACTTTGCTATTCCTATCTAGATTACTACTGGAACAGTGTTATAATACTTATACTTAAGTAAGTTGAGCAAATTAAATATAAAACCTTACTCTGCCTCCGGCTTCCCTCTCCGAACTCACGGAGAGGGATTGAGGGTGAGGTTTTATCTTATATTTAATTGTGCCTTCCTACTTATCTTTAAAATAAATTATGGTTCAATTTATCCAAGCACAAAATGTCGGGCTGGCCTATTTGGAAGAAAGATTTAGTCTACAGCTAGCTGTAGATAAGGCATTCTTTACAGAATGGTTTGAGAATTTACCGGAAATTACAGATTTAGAAAAGCCAGATTTAGACAAAATAAAACTTCATTTTGTCCGTTTAGTTAAATATCCTCCTTTGTCTAAAGAAACGGTGAAATTAGTAGTTTTATCTCCTTTACTCAACTTAGCTGGATTTTATGATGAGCCTTTTTATATGAGAGGGGAACAATCAATACAAATTTCTGCCGAAGATGAAGGAGAAATTATTAGAGGTAGAATTGATATTTTAGTTATTCAAGAACAATTCTGGTTGTTAGTAATTGAATCTAAAAGGTCTAGCTTTTCTCCTTTAGAAGCCATACCTCAAGCACTTGTTTATATGTTGGCTAATCCTAGTCAAGACAAACCTACTTTTGGATTAGTAACAAATGGGAGTGATTTTATTTTCCTGAAAATTACTAAAGAAAATCAGCCAAAGTATGCTATGTCTGACCAATTTACACTTTTGAAACGAGAAAGTGAACTGTATCAGGTTCTAAGTGTATTAAAAAATTTGAGTCAAAGTTTGAGTTAATAATTATGTCTATTCGTCCTATATACCTTGATTGCCACGCTACTACAGCCGTAGATGAACGGGTATTAGCAGCAATGCTACCCTACTTCACAGAAAACTTTGGCAACCCATCAAGTATTAGTCATATTTATGGCTGGGAAGCAGAAGCTGCTGTTAAACAAACGCGAGAGATTTTAGCAGCAGCAATCAACGCGACACCAGAAGAAATTGTTTTTACCAGTGGTGCAACAGAAGCGAATAATTTAGCGATTAAAGGTGTTGCTGAAGCTTATTTTAAAAAAGGTCAACATATTATTACTGTTGCCACTGAACATAGTGCAGTTATTGATCCTTGTAATTATTTAAAAAGTCTGGGTTTTGATATTACTATTCTCCCTGTCCAAAAAGATGGATTGATTGATTTAACTGAGTTAAAAAAAGCTTTCCGTCCTGAGACGATTTTGGTATCGGTGATGGCTGCAAATAACGAAATTGGGGTGTTGCAGCCATTGGCAGAAATTGGGGAAATGTGCCGCGATCGCCTAGACACCGAGGGAGGCGATCGCAATATCATTTTTCACACCGATGCCGCCCAAGCTATTGGTAAAATTTCTCTAGATGTGGAAGCGGAGAAAATAGATTTGATGTCGCTAACCGCACACAAAGTATATGGCCCCAAGGGTATTGGAGCGCTGTACGTCCGCAGGCGCAACCCCAGAGTGCAACTGGCTCCCCAGCAGCACGGCGGCGGACATGAACGGGGGATGCGTTCTGGAACATTATATACACCGCAAATTGTCGGCTTGGGGAAAGCTGTAGAAATCGCTTTGGCAGAACAAGCAACAGAAACCCAACGCCTCACCCAATTAAGGCAAAGCTTGTGGGAACAGCTTTCTCAAGTTGAAGGAATTTATCTCAATGGACACCCTCAACAGCGATTGGCGGGAAACTTGAATATCAGTGTTGAGGGGGTTGATGGAGCCGCACTTTTGCTAGGATTGCAGCCAGTAATGGCGGTTTCTTCTGGTTCTGCTTGCTCGTCGGCTACCACTGCACCCTCACATGTTCTCACAGCACTGGGACATTCAGAACAGCTAGCTTATGCCTCAGTGCGGTTTGGTATTGGACGGTTTAATACGCAAGAGGAAATTGATATTGTGGCGAAACATGCGATCGCTACTATTGAAAGTTTACGTAAGCCCTCTTTTATGGATTCTCGCGCCCGAAAGCACCAATCTGATCTAGCTCCTGCTGATTAAGGCGGAATTCCCTAGCGCCGATGATTCCTTCCACCTGCTTGGGATTGCGTCCGCCAACGATCGCCGCAGTCACCGCCGGATTGTTTAAAGTCCAAGCGATCGCCACCTCACCCGGCGAGCGATCGTGTTGTTTACCAATGTGTTGCAACACCTCAACTAGCTTTAGGTTACGAGATAGACGTGGTTCCTGAAATTCACTATTGTTTTTACGCCAATCATCATCTGGGAAATTAGCAACCCGCTCAGGTGTAATCTTTCCTGTGAGCAAGCCAGATTGCATCGGTGAATAAACAATCACACCGATGTTATTTTCCTTGCAAAAAGGCAGAATCTCCTTTTCGACATCAGGCTTAACCAGAGAATAAGGCGGTTGCAATGAAGTAACTGGTGCAATCTTTTGGGCACGTTTCAACTGTTCTACATTGAAGTTTGAAACCCCGATATAGCGAACCTTGCCCTCATCCTTTAACTTCGCCAGAGTCGTCCAGCCTTCTTCGATATCTGAGTCAGGGTTGGGCCAGTGGATCTGATAGAGGTCGATAGTTTCAATGTCAAGTCGGCGCAAACTAGCTTCAACTTCCCGCCGCACAGAATCCGCCTTGAGGCTGTTACCAATTTCGCGCTTTTCATCCCAAATCAGCGAGCATTTAGTGAAAATGTAGGGGCGATTAGATCGACCTTTGAGCGCCTTAGCAACCACCTCCTCAGAACGCCCCAGACCATAAACAGCTGCGGTGTCAATCCAATTAACGCCGAGGTCGAGAGCGCGATTAATTGCTGCGATCGATTCCTGGTCATCCTGCGTTCCCCAACCAAAAGCCCACTCACCTCCACCGATCGCCCAGGCTCCAAAGCCGATTGGGGTAATGTGAAGCTCCGAATTGCCAAGCTGTTTGGTTTGCATATCTACTTTGTCCAAGAATTTTCGAGTCAATTGTTAGTGTACGCTGCAAACATTTTCTCAACCGCTATCTGAAGTGTGAATGATTACTGGGGTAAAAGAACAAACCGCGTACTCCTGCGGAGGACAAGCTACGCGTAGCGTCTCGTAAAGAACCCCACCCCGCCTTTGACTTACGTCAAATTCTCCCCTCCCCGCGTGCTGGGAGGGGCTGGGGGTGGCGTGTTAGGGACTTTTGCAAGAGGTCTAATGATACAAATACGTTGGTAGGGGCACAGAAAAAGCTCATTGATATCAACTTAACGTAGAAGTTAGGCAAGGCAAGCTTTCGAGGTTTGCCCCTCACCCCCAACCCCTCTCCCAAAATTGGGAGAGGGGAGCAAATTCTCTAGTTCCCCTTCTCCCAACTTGGGAGAAGGGGTTAGGGGATG
>NZ_JBTYKD010000397.1:0-3168 GCF_054880495.1 Nostoc sp. | reverse complement strand
TTAGGGAGTATTATTCGGGAGAGATCTTCACTTAATCCGTTTGGTTGGTCCTGGACACCAGAATAACTCCCTACCCCGTTTTACCGAGCGGATACAAGGCATTTTTGTTTTTGGATGGGGAAAGTAAAGGAAAAGCCGATCCCATAGAAGCGGGGGAATTAGCGAATTTGTTGACGGGGAAGGGGATTCCCGTTTGTATTCTCAATGCTTGTCAGTCGGGGAAGCAGGTACGAGGAAACGCCGAAGAAGGGGAAAATAACGAAAATTCCCGCGAGACGAGTTTGGGTAGTCGGTTGATGACTGCGGGAATGCAAATGGTGGTAGCAATGGGGTATTCGGTGACAGTTTCGGCTGCACGGTTGATGATGGAACAGGTTTATAAAAACTTGTTTGGGGGGAAGGAGATAACCGAAGCGATCCGGTTGGGGAGAAGGGAGTTATTTAATAATAAGACGCGTCAAGCTTATTTTAATACCAATATCGATTTATAAGATTGGCTTTTGCCTGTGGTTTATAGTAACCAACGGGTGAATTTTAATTTGCGGAAATTTAGAGCGGAGGAAGAAGAAGAGTATCTTGAGAAATTAGGGAATTTATATCAATATACGCCGCCAGAATATGGATTTATTGGGCGAGATTTGGAGATATTGAAGATTGAAAAGGCTTTATTTCGTCATAATATTTTGCTGTTGCAGGGAATGGGAGGAACCGGAAAAACAACGCTATTAAATTATTTGCGTAGTTGGTGGCAGACGACTAACTTTGCACCGGAGATATTTTATTTTGGTTATGATGAAAGGGCTTGGACGCTGACACAGATTTTATTTGAGATTGGCAAGCGGGTATATAAAAAGTTTGAGTTTGCGAATTTTCAAGCGATGAATTTAACCGCTCAGATGCAGAAGCTTCTGGCTAAATTGCGGTCAGAATCTCATATTTTGATATTGGATAATTTGGAATCGGTGACAGGACAAGCTTTAGCGATTCCAAATACTTTAGCATCAGCCGAGCAAAAGCAACTGCAAAATTTTTTGACGCGGTTGGTAGGGGGAGAAACGCGGGTAATTTTAGGTTCTCGCAGTGATGAAAGTTGGTTGCAAGGGGCTTTTAAACAGAATATTTATAAGTTACAAGGATTGGATGCAGAAGCGAGGACGGAGTTATCAAATAAGATTTTAGAGCGGAATGTGGGGGATAAAGGTAAGATAGCGAAGATACGGGAAGATGAGGATTTTCAGAAATTGATGAAGGTGTTAGCGGGGTATCCGTTAGCAATGGAAGTGGTGTTAGCTAATTTGAAAAATCTGTCATCCCAGGAAATTTTGGCAAAGTTAGCAGCAGCAGATATTAATTTAGATACGGGAAGTGAGGATAAAACCCAGAGTATTCTCAAATGTGTGGAATATTCTCATAGTAATTTGTCACCGAATGCTCAGAAATTATTATTGTGTCTGGCTCCCTTTAGTGGGTTTATTTATAGGTGGCAGATTCCTAATTATGCCAAGGAATTACAGAAGTTAGAGCCGTTTCAAGATTATGAATTTGATAAGTTTGATGGGGCAATTCAAGAAGCAATAAATTGGGGTTTGCTCTCGCTTATCAATGAAGATCTTCGTCAATTATTACAAATTCAACCTGTTTTTCCCTTCTTTTTAAAAGCAAAATTAGCCGAACTCGATGCAGCTACACGCGAAGCATTACAGGAGGGTTTTAAAAATCATTATATCGGTTTAGCTCGTGACTACAATCGCTATATGGAATCGAAGGAACCGCAAGAACGGCAGATCGGGATTTTCTTCTGTCGGCTGGAATATGAAAATTTATATAATGCCTTGCAAATTTGTTTAGAGAAACAGGAAAGTATTGATATTTTCTTTTGCTTGTTTCAATACTTTTATATAAATAATGATATTCCAAGTAGTTTGAAACTGTCGGAATTTGTCTGTCAGGCACAAGTCGCTTATCCACCAGAAATTAGAACAGGTGAGATAGGTATGCATATTGTGATGGCACTCGATCGCCTTGCTATGGGTTATTTACAAACACCAAATTATCCCCAAGCCAGAGCATCCTATCTGCGAATTCTCGAATTATCCCAACAACTCCAAGGTGTAGAAGTAAGACAAATCAAGTCTTTCTTAGCAAGCATTTACCACCAGTTGGGAAGGGTTGCCCAAAAGTTGCGGGAATACGACCAGGCACGGGATTATTATCAACAAGCCCTGGAAATCAGAATCGAATTTGGCGATCGCTACTCCTGTGCTAGGACTTACCACCAGTTGGGAAACGTTGCCGAACAGTTGCGGGAATACGACCAGGCACGGGATTATTATCAACAAGCCCTGGAAATCAAAATCGAATTTGGCGATCACTATAATTGTGCTAGCACTTACCACCAGTTGGGAAACGTTGCCGAACAGTTGCGGGAATACGACCAGGCACGGGATTATTATCAACAAACCCTGGAAATCAATATCGAATTTGGCGATCGCTACTTCTGTGCTGTGACATACCACCAGTTGGGAAACGTTGCCCAAGAGTTGCGGGAATACGACCAGGCACGGGATTATTATCAACAAGCCCTGGAAATCAATATCGAATTTGGCGATCGCTACTCCTGTGCTAGCACTTACCACCTGTTGGGAAGGCTTGCCCAAGAGTTGCGGGAATACCACCAGGCACGGGATTATTATCAACAAGCCCTGGAAATCAATATCGAATTTGGCGATCGCTACTCCTGTGCTAGCACTTACCACCTGTTGGGAAGGCTTGCCCAAGAGTTGCGGGAATACCACCAGGCACGGGATTATTATCAACAAGCCCTGGAAATCAATATCGAATTTGGCGATTGCTATAATTGTGCTAGCACTTACCAGCAGTTGGGAATCGTTGCCCAAGAGTTGCGGGAATACCACCAGGCACGGGATTATTATCAACAAACCCTGGAAATCAATATCGAATTTGGCGATCGCTATAATTGTGCTAGCACTTACCACCTGTTGGGAAGGCTTGCCCAAGAGTTGCGGGAATACGACCAGGCACGGGATTATTATCAACAAGCCCTGGAAATCTTTATCGAATTTGGCGATCGCTATTCGCAAGCTCTCACGCTTCATTGTTTAGGAACGCTTGCACAAGCAGAGGAAAATTACGCAGAAGCTAGGGCTA
>NZ_JBTYKD010000396.1:0-5751 GCF_054880495.1 Nostoc sp. | reverse complement strand
AGCGTCGCTTTTTCTCGCTTCGCTTCAGGCACTTATTCAATATAGCGAACCTCGTTTATCTTGTCAACTATTTTTCCAAAATTCTTTTTGGACTGCTTTCAAGTCCCAATGAAAAGCTTGGATAGTAAGGGTTTTAGGCTATGGTATTCCTGGAAGTCACTAAGGAAGCAATAAGGTTGTGAGGAAATCTGGTGTTTTGCCGCCTTGGCTGGTTTTAGATCCACTATTGCGTTGCTGGTTGTTGGAGGATATTGGTAGGGGCGATCGCACAACAAATACTCTATTAGTAGAAGATGTGATGCTAGGCTCGGCTAAATGGATCGCTAAAGCTTCAGGGATAATTGCTGGCTTACCAGTTGCAGCTAGGGTGTTTCAGATATTGAATGAAAAAGTCAGCTTTGTGGCGGTTGCGGCTGAAGGTGCATGGTGTGAGCCGGGAGAGGTTGTAGCTCAAATTTATGGTTCGCTGGATGCGCTGCTGATGGGGGAACGGGTGGCGCTCAATTTGGCTATGCGGTTGAGTGGGATTGCTACGCTGACTAATATATATGTAGAGAAAATTGCTGATTTAACTGCTCAGTTGGTGGATACGCGTAAAACTACACCAGGGCTGAGACTGTTGGAAAAGTACGCGACTGCGGTGGGTGGGGCGATTAATCACCGTATGGGGTTAGATGATGCGGTGATGATTAAGGATAATCACATCGCGGCGGCTGGGGGAATTAGAGAAGCAGTTACCCGTATTCGTTCTCAGATACCTTATCCCTTGACAATAGAGGTTGAGACGGAAAGTTTAGAGCAGGTGAAAGAAGCTTTGCAGCACAACGCTGACATTATTATGTTGGACAATATGCCTTTGGATATGATGCGTCAAGCGGTGCAGTTGATTCGCCAGCAGGATAGCGGGGTGAAAATTGAAGCTTCGGGGAATGTGACTTTGGAAACGATTCGCGGTGTTGCACAGACAGGTGTTGACTATATTTCTAGCAGTGCGCCAATTACTCAGTCGAAGTGGTTGGATTTGAGTATGAGAATTGTACTTTAAATATAAGGAAACTTTTGATTTCTACAGCAATTTTCAGTCCTTCCCTCTCAGCTTAGTATTTTTCTAATTCTTGTTGAAGATAATTTTGAAATTCTATTAATCCTCCTTCTGCCCAACGTTGTGTGAAAGCTTTTAATTTTTTTATTTTATACACCTTTCCATTCGCAGGGAAGTGAACACCAGAAGCAAAGACAATGCTGGTACTAGGAGGAGCATTCCAATCATTAGTTACCCAAATAACTTCAACTGAACGATAAATATTAAATTCATATTTATCCGTTGATTCGGTGTTAATTTTGTCGTAGATTACCCGAACAATGTGTGTTCTTACACCATATTGTCTTAAAATTATCAGTTCTCCTTTTTCTGGTTTTTTTGCATTTTTTTCATCTTTACTATTTTGGTTTCTCCAGTGCAGTTTAATATGTTCTCCTATTTTGTCTGTTTCACCTGTCCATTTACTATCTTTTGTCTGATATAGAAGAAAAGTATTCTAATTCCAACCTAGTATCCAGCCACGAAAAAGCAGAATCTAGATCAAGAGTAGATAACTTCCATCCATGACAAGTTAAAATTTTCTCAAAAGCTGGAAATACATCCTTACACACCACATATGTATAAAATTATTCTCTATATTTTAGACAAGCGTTTTTAAGACTAATTTCTAAGTCTTTTCCGGTGTCTTCATCATGTTCAAAAAAATGTATTTTTCCATCTTCTCCTTCTTCGTAGAAGGCATAAGCATAACCTATTTCCCCTCTAGGCAAGAAACGTGGTAATTGATAATGCCCATAAGATAAATCATCTGGATAATCATCTGCTTTATTGTCTCAATGTACAGCTAACATATCCAAAATGTCTGGATAATCATTTAAATCTATTACAACCTTATTGGACAATAAAAGAGTTAAATCAATTGATGAATTGATTTTTGCCGATTTCTTAGAAGGATTAACAAGTTCATCTACACTAGATTTAATAACATCATTAGCCAAGCTTTGATTATCTATCTCTAATGAAAATGAAGAACTTCGGCGTCGGCGTTGTCGGGAAGATAAATACTCTTCTTCTGGATAGTCTATCGAGCTATCTGTAATTTTATCTATAGTGATACTTGTTTCAGCAAATAAAGAGGCTACATTTATATAATTCCCCAAAAGCTTTCTCAAATAACAACTAATTTCAGTAAATCGAAAAGTTGTGTAATTAAACGAAATAATAAGGGTTTCAGGCTACGTTTTTAGTCTTGCTTAAAGTGAATATCTGTTCTAGTCGCCAGAGTCTAGCTACAAAGCAGGAGTTTAAACGCTTATTATACTGGCATTTCAACTGATTAGCTTTGAAGCCTGAAATCAAGTAAACAGGACTTACGCAAACAATAGCTGAAACCCTTATTTTGAAGTAGGGGCAATTCATAAATTGCCCCTACAGCGTGTGGTTTTGCGTAAGTCCTAGTACAGAAAAGGTTTAGAGAAAACTTTGCGATTTACTGAATTTTAGGTAAGTAGGATGGCACAATAAAAGCAAACTATGTGAATAAAGATGAACTAGGCTAAAACGCTCTTCCCTTAGGCTTCCTGGCTTATGGCTCATCCCAACAACAAATATTTACGCCGGAGTGCTTAATGTTATTTTATCAGTTCTACTTATGCAAGCATTAGATTAAGGACTAATTTTTGTTAGACTACGATGTGAAATAAGAAGAGTGAGAAAAAAGCGATCGCTGTCTAGACTTGATAGATAAATACAATTTATCGCAACTTATTTAATAGTTAACAGTTATCAGTCAATAATCTTAATTCATACTGTTTACTATTCCCTGATTTAAGCAATACTGCCCCGCTTTCTGGCTTCTTTGTAGGAAGTTCCCACATTTTTCAGGCCAGCTTTAATCATTTGTTGTTCAAGGAGGGCAAAAAAACGCGCTCTATCGCCACCTTTTACCACTGCTTGATTATGCGCTTCGGCGATCGCTACAGGATAGCCATATCCTTTTTGTACTTGTGCTAGCATTAGTCCCAATGCTTGATCTAACATGGTTGCATTCTCTGCTACCCATGCCGGAACTTCGATTCGGGCGATTTCAGTACCAACGTGGACGTAGCAAAAGTAAATGGTTTGATCTCCGTATAGTTCGAGAATAGGGGAATTACTGCGCCACAAGGTACTGCGTTGTCCTGGTTTGAGTCGGGTTGCCCAAACAGAAGTATCTCGCAACTGTTCAAAAATTTTACAAGGTACTTTTTCTAGCTGATTTGGGCAATGACTTTTACAGTCTGGCATTGGATGGGGACAAGCCAACAACCGTAAAAAGTTCATTGTTTCGATGCTGCGAGAGGCGCTGAGATAGCCTATCAGGGGAATTTGAGCATCACGCATCTGCTGCCAAGCTTCAAGAATGGGAGGTAAAATCCGATCGCGTGCATCCATCGGCAATTGTTCTAAAAACCAGTAAATTAACGAACCATCTACCATCGCTAATGCTGGCGTTTCCCCTTGGGCTGCACCACATGCAAGTTCTGCTAATACTGTTGTTTCTGAAGCAGTGCGACGAAAACTCATCCATTCCTCGGTTCTAATTCCCCACTGCCGAGACATATATAAATCTTCGGGGCGGTAAAATACCTCTGGCAAACTATCGAGTAGCGGATGGCGATTTTGTCCGTAGTGTAAGACGACTCTGCCGATATTCAGGAGATAACAGTAAGCAATTTCGTGATGGTTGGGGGCAATTTGGGAACCATCGGTAGCGATGACAGTATGAATTTTTGGGGGAACTGGGATATCAATGCAGGTTTCTAGCGGCTCAATTGGAGTAGCATTAGCAAATAGAATGCGATCGCGCCATTTTTCCTGGCGATCGATTAAATCTTGTTGACACTCGTAAGCATTTTTGAGATGTTGTTGCGCCAATTCTAAGCGCTGGCGACTGGCAACAGCTTCTAAAGTAAGATGCTGACTTAAACCCTGCATTTGTCGCGCCAGTTTTGTCAGGTCAAGCATAAAGGTAAGTGAAGAGTGAAGAGTTAACTGAAATGGAAGGACGGAAGCTCTGATTTTTAATCTTTATTATTTACGTACATCTTTTAAATATTCTACTTCGTTGATTTCAGTCTAATTGAGTGGACTTGGGCTATTAGCCCGGAACTTAATTTCCGGGCGGGATATCAGTAAGGGCAACAATTTGACTATTACAAACATCTGGGCAATGACAAGCCCTTTCAGGGTGAACGCATCAAGAGATTATTGCAACTTTAATATATTAAAGCCAACTTGAGAAATCTTTGGGAAATTGAGACAGTGATAACAACTGAATTCGGCGATCATTTTGGGCAGCTTCCCGTTCTGTTTGGGTATTATAGCCCCAGTCGGCAAGGAAGAGTTTCACATCTTCAAGGTCTGTTTGCTGTTGGACTAACTGCAACGTCTTGAGTCTATCTTCTACAAACCATAGACTAACTGGCTTGTATATTTCTGCTTGCTTTAATTCTTGCAGAATTTCATATTTGGAACGCTTGACTTCTTTGCCAAAAATCGCTGCTGCTGGTAAATTAACTCCTTCTTGTTGCAATAAGTGTTGTATAAAACGCCCTTCTTTAGTTGTCACAATGTATAGCTTCACTTTACTGTCAAGAGTTAATTTGATTTTTTCTACTACACCCGGATAAAATCTATGCAGACTTAGCCAACCGTCTAAATCGGTAGTAATCCATTCATCCCGTTGGTTATCTAGTTTCGCACCAATTTCTCTTGCTTGTAGCTTGTCATTTAACAAAAGTTTCGGGGCGATGCTTGCCCATTCCTGAAGAATTGTTTCATCAGTAATTCCATCTACCAAGGCTTTGATTAAAACGGGCATTTCCCAACCTGTTTCAATTACAGGTCGCAGACGATAGAATCTCAAAGCTAAATCATCTGGTGGTGTGTCGTTAGCAGGCGACCAAATTTGACAGTAGGTGCGCCATGATACCTCAAAATATTCAATTAGTCCGTCGCAAATCACTCCATCAAAGTCTAGGGCTAAAATCGTGGGACTACTTGCGGTCATTGTTCTGAGGATTAAAACTGCTGTTGTCAGCTTACCCGATCCTGAAAGTAATTTTTGTATAAGAATATCTTAACAGGTCAATCTAGCAATAGCCTTTAGTAGCTAAGTTGTTTACAAAAGCTGAGTATTTGATAGTTATTTATTATACTAACTATATATCTGCTCATAAGTAAGATCAATAGTACGTGATTTTGTGTAAATCCGAACCTGAAGTATTTTAATATCTCCATATTCTCCAGAATATGCATTTACAAATTTAGTACCTTTTTCACCTACCACCTCAATAACAAAACCAGCACTTTTGCCAACAAAAACAAATGTTTGGTAATTTCTACCTTCAGCAAAAGCATACCCCTCTTCTGTCACTTTCCGGAGTGAGCAAGTAGTAACTAAGTGAAATTATCCAGAAGCATAAGAGGGTTTAAATTGGTTCATTGCACTAATTAATTGATTGAATACCAGCAATAAATTAGAATTGGGTAAAATATGTATCCAGGGATAAATCAACCAAAATAGTAAGAGTGGTTGGGCAATGAGACGCAGATTATTTAAAGTATTTTTCCATCAGGGTAAACGCATCTAAATCGCTCTCCCAAATTACTTAAAACTGGCTTCAAAAATCACGACTTATCCTGACTCTTTCCGGAACAATCCTTTA
>NZ_JBTYKD010000395.1:0-17344 GCF_054880495.1 Nostoc sp. | reverse complement strand
ACTCCTGGCCAATTGGCTTTATCCTCAACTCTTAGCTGGAATTGGGGACGAGGTTCTGACTGGATAATCTCAGTAGTCATCTTAAGGGCGTGAGCTAGAGCTGCCCGTTCTGCCCCAGCTTCCCCAAATCGCTCATGCAGCCATGCGATCGCTTGCCGGAAATTGCAAGAGTTAACGTGCATCACCAAATCAATCGCACCGCCACCGCCTTTGGAGTGTTCGGGTGAAAAGTCATAAAACTTGGAGCCATCTATATTAATGATGTGTCCGTGGCCTTTCCATCGCTCATGATCATGATTTAGTCCCAACTCCCAAGCCACATCCTCCAGGGGCAAGTCGCGCAGTTGTTGAGTCTTTAACTCAAGCTCGCGTACCCGTTTTTCTAGTTGCTGTCGTTCCTTCTCGCTAGCCCTCGCCCGTTGTTCTGCCCTCTCCAATCGCTCTGCCATGAAGGAGCGGTCAGCCAGTTGGTGGTTAATCGCTTGGAACTGGTCATCTGACTGAATCCTGGCTACATAACTCCTAGCTGATTCAAATGGTGTGGGTGCTAATTGGTTATTTGTAATGACTGCGGTGAGTGGTTCACTGTTAACCGCTTGGTAATATTCCTTTACTTTGGTATGGGTTGCCTTACTGCCCTTAACCCCTCGTTCAATACCCAAAGGAGCGAGTGCGGTAGCATAACTATCTTGGAGTTTGGATAACTTAATTCTTCCCTGTCCACCTCTGCCGCCAAACATCGCGTCATGACTAACTCTCCCGGTTTTCTCGTTCACTGGCACGATGTAGGCGTGGATGTGTGGGGTACTTTCATCTAGGTGGAGTTCTGCCCTGACGCACTTTGACCCATAGTTTTGAGCTAGCCAGTCACGAGATGCACTCGCCCATTGCTGCATCAGTGAATCAGACCACTGCCCAGAAAGGGATGGATCTAAGGGGCGGAAATATTCAGGTGATGCCGAGAGAAACATTTCGGTGCATAATACTGCGTCCTTTCGGGGTAGATGCTTGAGCGTAGAGATTTTCTCCTTCACTATCTCCTCTAAAGAGCGATCGTCTTCTCCCCCAATCAACCGTCTATTATCTTTAGTTGGATCTGCATTGAGTGTTTCTCGTTTGCGGGTAACATGGTCATCACTTCCCGCAACGTTGCCGAATGTTTTTAGTTTCTCAATTCTGAGAATGGTTAGTGGCGACATAAAAGATTTATGCTACAAATGCAGTGCGTTGTAGTACCCAAAAACCCCTCCAAGCGAACGACGGTTTCGTGTCATGAGCGCAGCGAGAGATGGCGCAGCCACCCGCAGGGCATGAAACCATAGTGAGTATGGTATACATTATACCCCAGCCCGAAATCCACTTTTGCGGGAGAACCCACCAGGAGCATTTCACCCAAATAACCCTCAAATTACCCCAATTTTCCCCAATTGACTGTCGTTTGACTGTCGTTGGTTTTTACGGGTAGGCACGAAAACGACTGTCATTTGACTATTCTTTCACTATCAATTGTGTATCGTTGGGGTAATTTTGGGGAGAAATGGGGGTGTTTTGCCACATGGGAGTTTTTGTATCAAAGTACACTATGGACATAGTGTGACAACTGAGAATGTCACTTGTTGTCACTCATTAGACTACAAAAATCAAGCTGATGGGTTGAAGAGAGTGAACTGTACAGTCACTTTTGTCGTGATTGTGTAGTTCTTCAGTAGTCTTTTTTGATGGCTGTTGCTTATGCTTCTGCTTTTCAGTTTTGGCTGTCAAAAACTTTCCGCCAAATATGGCGTACTGTGCGTCAGAAAAAGATGGATTACAGAGCTTAAAAGCTTTTAAGCGATTTTCAGGGTAATTGACCAATTATTGGGATCAAATGGGAGACTTCTTATAAGTATTGGGAACTGTTCTTCTTTATTGGGAATTTTTGAGCTAATGAGAATTTTGTGAGTGGATGATGTAAAAGGGGTAAAAAGGTAAGAAAAAATTAGAGATTTGGGAGATGTTGGATAGATATTGGGAGATGTTGAATGTAGTTGGTGAGAATTGGGAAAATGGATGTTTTGTCGAGGTTTTATCTGAGATGCACGAATTGAGCCAAATCAAGAAGCTAGTGCCAAAACTGTAAAATTTCTTGATAAATGTGTCAATAATCACGGTTTGGGCGGTTATTATTGAGACTAATTATCAGTTGTTTATGCAAAAAAAGGGTCAAAAACAGGGGAAAATTTTTTTGTGGATTTTGTTTCTTTAATGTTGAGTCTTGGTTCTGTTTCAAGCCGAATGCTCAACGTTCACTTTTCTTGTGAACAACTACGATAGCCGAGCGATCGCGCATCTTGTGGTCAACCTAATCCAAGATAAAATCAAGAGCGAAGAATTTTAATTGATGATGAGCCAGGGGTAAGCTATGGAAGTCAAAAGCGAGGTCACAATTAAATTTAGCGGGTCACTACCAACAGCCAAACCAGCAGAGAATAAAAAAGTTGCAATCGAGTTGACTGACCAGAACGGTATAGTCTTTACCGCTCAAGTTAATGCCAAAAGCTGGCGGAAGGCTGAAACTAGCGCCTCGGAATTCGCAGACTGGGCTGGGGCTGTATCGGGCAAGCTTGGTGTGCGAACAGAAAACGGGTTTGAAATTATTGACGCTGGGGTTCAAATCTTTGAAAAGAAAGCGAAAGAGCCTAAACCAGATGTAGCGGCGGCTGAAGCTGGCGCAAGTTAATAGATGTGTCTCAAGCATCCAACAGCAAATTTCCACCTCTGCAATGAGATATTTGCTCTTGTGGAAGCAATCTTAATTGCCGATTACACATGGAGCTGAGATGGCCCGCATAGAGCCGATATCACCCTACTGGCTCTGACAAAATTAGTACGGTGTGCCGTCTTTGTGGACAAATCTCCACAAGCCATTCTCGAAATTGGCCATCAGGTCGTCATCGGGATAGCTGCCTGAGTCAGAGGGTGTTCTGTCCCCGATTTCGAGGTAAAGAACATCCTCTTTTGTTTCGTTGATCAGATGGTGTCCGTTACCAGTGCCAGCCTTGAAGCCGGCACACATACCTGGGCAGAGTTGTGTACAACCTTCGTCGGTACGTAGCGTTGGATGCCCCTCCAAGATGTACACGAACTCGTCTTGCAAGGTGTGAGCGTGACGAAGGGCTGAAATTGCCATTGGAGCTAGGCGTGTTAGGTTTACACCAAAGTTCGTAATCCCAAACAAGTCACCTAGTGGGTGTTTCTCCCTGCCCACCATACGCGATGCAAATGGTTCAGGATAGTTTGAGGGCTTAGTTCTTGCTGGTGCATTACTTGCGTTGATGGCGATCAATTTTGCTCCTTCTGACATTAGAACCTCTTAAGACGGAATGATGAGGGCTAATACCAATTCCAAATTTTTGTCGGCTCTTATTTTGGCAAAGGTATTGTTCTCACTAAAATAAAAGTACCCTCTGTGACACTATCATAATAAAGAAAGTTGAGTTGCTGGTTTATTGACTATATAAGCGACTGGTCTGTTAATTTTTCTGACCTTCCCTTCACTCACAGCCTTGTTTAACCAATCCTGCATTTGAGATGGTCTGACATCCAGACATTCCGCCAGAGATTTTGCATCTTTCGGTTGCTGTAAATGATTGAGAATAAAAGGTAAAATAGCTTGATAAATATCTTGTGGATGAATATCCAAAATAGTCTCTTGAGTTGTTGTTTCTACCTTAATCTGTATCGGTTCAATGCAAGAAGCCGCTTTTGTCAAAAGTTCTCTCAATGAATCGTTCCAGGGTTCAGCCGGAAAAGATTTTGCACCTTGATTGTGCAGTTGCTGATTACCTTCTGACACAGCCCCTTCCAACCGTACAAAAACTGGGATATCTTGAAGTCGGGAAAGCGCTTCCACTGCACCCGCCCAAGTACCGCCTTTACCGAAAGAAGAACTGACTACAAGGGCATAATCTGCTAAAGCATAAATATATTTGTTTCGCCCCATTGCATTACCAGTATTGAAACCAGCTTCAGGGTCGTAACTAGAAACTAAAGTAAGTCTACCCTCTTGAATACTAGACCGATACTTGCTGTTTACTGCCGCTTTAGTCAAACTATCCGCCAGTACACCAACAGATGTTCCTCCTGCGTCCAACACGCCTAGCATTGCTGCTTGATCTACTCCACGTGCCCCACCGGAAATCACTTGCATGTCTTGTACAGCGCTGTTTTGTGCAACTCTTCGCGTGTAGCCAAGTATCTTGTCATCAACATCACGAGAACCGAGAATTGCTAATCCTCCTAGAGATAGCAGTTCCATATTGCCAACACCATAGAGAATTGCTGGTGCTGAATGTCTCAGTCTTTGCTTGAGACGTTTAGGATAGTTTATGTCACTTCTTCCCAGTACCCATAATCCCTGATTAGTCCATTTCTCAACAGCCAAACTTAGCATCATACCCCGTTCTAATAAAGCTGAAAGCCTTTCAGGGTTAAGCTTATTAAGAGTAATTTTGTCTAACTGTTCTTTGGCTGTAGATTCTAGTAAATCTGCTGGGCGCATCTGGTTTTCCCGCAACCAGTCTGTTAAAGAATTATATTCACTCAGAGTCAGAGGTTGTGGCTCAATTTGACGATTTTGCCCAAAGCTGGCACACAACAGCAAAATTGCTTGAGTATCTGGTTGCAGGACATGATTGAACATGATTTTCTAATCCCCTTGACCGAATGAATTGAGTGCTAATGCCACAGGAAAAACTACTCCACTGTTAGCACGACGCAAAAGTGCTGCAACTACAGTAAAAGTCCAACGGGAATCAACTATATCATCAACCAAGAAAACAGAACCACTCATTCCTTTCCCAGAGTCAACGGCAAAAGCACCATCCAAATTATGAGCTTGTTGGTAACTGTTGCTCATCTTTTTCTGAAATTCAGTTTGGTGAACTTTCCGCACAATTGGCATGAACGGCAAGCCTAATTTTTCTGCCAGTTGTCGAGCAAAATTTGGTACGAGTTCTGGACGATTCAATGAGGGAACACAAGTTACCCAAGTCGGAAAGGGTTGTGGTTTCCAACGTTGAATCATGTCAATAACACCCTGCACCAGTGCATCATCAAAATGATTATCTTGATATTTACCCTGCTTGACTAATTCTCCCCAGCCTGCATCACCCCATAGAGATAATGCCCTTCCCGATTCTGATTGTAAATTATTTTTAATATTGCCTGAAAAAGCATAATTGGGCAATGCTTGTGGTGGCCATTGTTTGCGCGGTTCAATGATTTGGTCGCTGCGACGTAAATATTGAATTGCTTTATTTATAAGTTCGATTGAGCAAGTCTCTGGTAATAATGGTCTCTTCAAACACACAGCACATTTACCGCAAGCTATGGGATGAGGATCGTTTAATTCTGCCGCGAGAAAACTCATCAAGCATTCTTGACTTTGCATATATTGTAACATTATGGCTTGTTCTTGGCGACGAATTTGTGTGAGTGTTTCAATTTTTTCAGTGTTAGGTTGATAAAAGACTGGGGTCAGATACCATTTTGAATTTTGCTTAGTTACAGGTGCAGGAAATTCCAGTGATAGCAGTTTTAAAACTTTTTCAATTTGTCCCCGTGAAAGATTGACTTGCTGCTCTAATTGGGGAACAGAAAAACCATCTACAGCTTCGTCTAGTGCATTTAAAATCTTTTGCGTATGTATCTCTGGGGGGAAAGCTGTATTGATAAAGTAGTTAGTGATATCATCATCTTCATCACCGCTCAGAAGAATTCCATAGGCTTTTTCTACCGCTCTACCTGCTCGTCCCACTTGTTGATAATAATGGATAACAGAGCCAGGACGCTGATAATGAATTACAAATCCTAAATCTGGTTTATCAAAACCCATTCCTAATGCTGTAGTTGCTACTAATACCTTAATTTCATTATTTAAAAGCTTGTCTTCCAATACTATACGAACTTCGTTATCTAAATTACTATGGTATGCTTTAGCATTAATGTTTTGAGTTTTTAACCAATCGGCAACTCTTTCTGCATCTCTAACAGTTAAGGTGTAAATAATCCCACTTCCTGGCAAGTTAGGAAGCTGTTGGGCTAACCATGCCATTCGTGCTGCTGGACTAGGGATAGCAATATTTTGCAGATGCAAACTTTGTCTGATTAAATTTCCTCTGGAAACACGCAGAGTTGATCCCAACTGAGCGACTATATCATTTACAACTCGATTGTTAGCTGTAGCAGTTGTTGCTAATACTGGGATGTTTTGGGGAAGTGCCTGTAAAATTCTCACAATCCGGCGAAAATCAGGGCGAAAATCATGTCCCCAATCGGAGATGCAATGAGCTTCGTCAACAACAAATAAACCTATACGTTGAGATACTGGTAAAAGAATCTTTTCTCGAAATTCTTCGTTACCTAGTCTTTCGGGAGAAATTAGCAGAATGTCTACTTCTCCTGCTAGCAACTGTGTTCCTACTAGTTGCCATTCATCTGTATTGCTGGAGTTAATTGTTTTGGCTTTTACACCAATGCGTTCGGCTGCTGCAATTTGGTTTCGCATCAAAGCCAGTAGTGGAGAAATCAAAAGAGTACAACCTGCACCTTGATCTCGTAGCAAGCGAGTTGCTAAAAAATAAACTAGACTTTTTCCCCAACCAGTGCGTTGAACAACGAGTAAACGCGATCGCTGCTCGAGTAACTCTTCAATAGCTTCCCATTGTCCAGAGCGAAAGTCAGCTGTAGAGTTATCAAGCGCTTGACGCAGAAGCAATAATCCCTGTTCGTGAATACTAGTTGTCATATATACTAAGTAACTAATTATCGTTTCTGTTGTAACATAAAAGACAACCAGTATTAGTTATGTTGGAGCGTTCGCCTATAGTATCACTTCACTAGGATCGTAGACATCATAACCAAGAACGCTTAAAAAAGGGAAAATTAGCGCCATCTTAGCTGTTTCTTTGCCACAAATGTTATCAAATCGCTTACGGATTTGTTCAGACAATTTAGTAATATCTTTAGCAAACCCCATATATGCAAACCTTAGTGTAGTTAAAAACCATCAGTTTAATGTAAATCATTATACAAATCATGTGTAGTATTTATTGAAAGTACGACACCTGTCGTACTTTTCGGTTGGTCAATATTTTGGCTAAAATCCAGATACATCAGTTTATTTCTCACCACTCAAAACATCCTCAATCAAATTCAGGAGTTCTGGCAGACGTTTTGCTAAAGCTTTCTCTTTCGGGGTTTTCGGCTCAATTTGTTGCCACTGCTTCAGCTTAGTTAATGCTTGTTTTAAAAGTACGACAGGTGTCGTACTTTTTTCTGGTTCAGTATCTTGCTTCGATTCAAAATATCTTTGTACTGTACGCAGGTTTTTGCCAACTACAACTGCTAGAGCAGGCATTAAAGGCTTTTGTCCTTTCTTGGGTCTTCCCTTTACGTCAATAAATCCAGCAGTGCGTAGACGTTCGGCAATTGCTTTTACTTCGTTTGGCGTATAGTCTCTACGCTGTTCGTTCTCTGCTATTTCTACTTGCAGTGCCAAATCTGGTTCTGACTCCGCATCAAATGGCAACATTCTGATAGGAATGCGATTATCTGGGAACTGATGAAGATATTTATCTGCCTGCTGTTCCTTTAGAAGTTGAATTGCCGCTAACCGATGCCCTCCAGCCAGCAATCTAGCTTTATTATCTAAAACCAATGGTTCTATTAATCCTAAAACAGCAATTGACTCTGCCAAAGACTCAACGTGCTTCGGATTTAAAGGTCGCGTATCCTGCTCACGGTCTTTAATCTGCTCCAGTAAAACTGTAGAATCTTGGAGCTTTAGGGGTTGAGATTGCCCCTGCCGTTTTTGAGCGACCTCCAGAATTTTATCAAAATTGGTCATGAGAGAATTTCCTTACCCACTGCCTGGTAATCGCTCCAGGCATCAGAAGCACGAGGATCTTTTACCATATAAACTGGAACTCCAAAATTTTCAGCTTTCAGGTAAACAGCCATTCTTCTAATCCAAGTTTTAAACAAAGGTAAGCCAATTTTTTCAAGACTTTCTTTGGCTTTATATCCATCACGGCTGGGGGAAGGAGGAACACAAGTCAGTAAAACTTTAAACCTTCCAGGCGGCAATTCATTCAGTTCTCCCACAGTTTCAATCAATGCTTCTAGAGCAAAAGTGCTGGGATGTGTGGGAATGATCAGTAAATCACTAGAGCTTGCTAATGCTTTCAACTCATTACTGGCAGGACGGGCGGGAGTGTCAATCACAAGATGCTCAAAATCCTGAGCTTGATCTATTTCATTGTGATCATAAACATCTATTGGACTTTTACCACGCTCTGACCAATGCAATACAGAGCGATTAAGATCACCATCAGCTAGTACAGTTTTACCTTTGATAGCAAGGTAAGCCGCGAGATGTATTGCTGTGGTAGATTTTCCTACACCCCCTTTGAACGATGCGATAGTAATAATCATTGCAGTTTAGTCACATTCCAGTCATGATGGCGGATTGTACAGCACAAGAGGCAATAATTGAAGAAAATTTATGCGGGTTGGGGTATGGCGGATAACTTATCACCAATGGATGGCTATGATGACTTTTTACGAGAGTTAAAAGAACGCATACGCAACGCCCAAGTAAGAGCAGCTTTGTCTGTTAACCGTGAGTTAGTGTTACTTTATTGGCAAATCGGGCGCGAAATTATCATCAGACAGCAGCAGCAGGGATGGGGTGCAAAAGTTATCGAACGTCTTGCCAGAGATTTAAAAGCAGCTTTCCCAGATATGAAGGGATTCTCAGCACGTAATCTAAACTATATGCGGGCTTTTGCTGAAGCTTACCCAGATGAGCAAATTGTGCAACAGCTTGTTGCACTAATTCCTTGGGGGCATAATGTTCGTATTTTGGATGCTATCAAAGACATAACAGCAAAGCTATGGTATGTACAAAAAACCTTAGAAAACGGCTGGAGTCGAAATATTTTAACTCTACAAATTAACAATAGACTTTTTGAACGTCAGGGGAAAGCTGTTAATAACTTTGATGTTATATTACCCCCTCCTCAATCAGACATTGCCAGAGAAACTTTAAAAGACCCTTATGTTTTTGATTTTTTAAGTTTAGGAGAAGCAGCACAAGAACGAGAAGTAGAAAAAGAACTTGTTAAACACATTACCCAATTTCTTTTAGAATTGGGTGTAGGATTTGCTTTTGTTGGTCAACAATATAATTTAAAAGTAGGAGATAATGATTTTTATATAGACTTGCTTTTCTATCATGTTAAACTACATTCTTTTATAGTAATTGAACTAAAAACTGGTAAATTTAAACCTGAATATGCAGGAAAAATAAATTTTTATCTTTCGGCAGTGGATGATTTGCTCAAATCTCCTGTAGATAGTCCTTCAATTGGTTTAATTTTATGTGCAAGTAAGGATAATGTTATTGCTGAGTATGCACTGCGTGATGTCAATAAACCAATTGGGATTGCTGAATGGCAAACTCAACTTACTAAGTCATTACCAAAAGAGTTACAAACAAAGTTACCAACTATTGAGCAGTTGGAGGCAGAACTGGAGAATTTATCTGTAGAAGTAGAGGATGAAGAATGATTAAAAATATGAAGAGTTGAATTTGCAAGCATGGAGAAACTAACTGATGATAAATTAGCTTTTTATGATGCCCGAATCAGGGAAGCACAATGCTGACAATTTGAAGTTACGGAAAGATTATGATTCCAGTAGAATATTTGAGGATAAAGGAAAAGGTAAGACAGCTTGCTCGTAAATCCGGCATAACAGCAATTGATAGCTGCTACATTAGCCTAAATTTAGAATCAGAGCGCCCAGATTGGGGATTAATTGGGGGGATATTTTACCCAAACCACCTCGAAGAAGAGATAACGTCTCAAGAAGAAACTCTTACAAAAATTGCAGACAGCCTAGATATTTGGCTGGCGTTGGTTAGAGCTAATAATGTTGTTGTATCTTTGAGAAAGAAAGCACTCTCAACCAAAAAAATAGAAGATATCAGACACTACCTCGATGTTCAGTTCGTTTCATCTACGGCTACTGTCAACCATTAGTAATCTGGCACTTTGGAAATGGGCGGTGCTGGCGGCGATGAGTTACGCCCACCGAAATATATACAAAGTTAAATGCTCGACGTTTTCTTAATTTTGACTGGGGTGATTTGTAGATTTTAGTTCGCAATATCAATAGTAAGTAAAATTTTTACACCAATACTTGAAGACCCTTATATAAATCAACCATATAATTCGAGTTTTTTATTTTTTAGCCAAATTTGTACTGATTCAGAAAAGTTTGACCATTCAGGAGATTGAGAAAAAACTCTAATTATACTATTTAACCCTATTTCTTCAGAACATCCCATCTGTCCAACTAAAACTTTTACTAAATTATGGTGATCTCCAGCATTAATTATATCAGAAGCTAAAGTCTTAATTTCTTCATTTTCAGAATCCATTTGATTCGGCATATTGCGAATACAATTGAATATAAAAATTTCAGGTTTTACATTTTTTTGTAAATTAAATTGCGTTAAATGCTTTAACAGTCTATCTCGCAAATTCTCTATTTCTGAGCCATGACCCGTTATAACTCTTTCGATTTGCTGTTTCTTTTCTTCTTCAGTAACATAGACATCTCCGTCTAATACAAATAAAGCATTATCGATTGATTGACGAGAAAGAGCTAGTCCTCCAGAGACAGTAAATACATTTGTAGCAGCACCATATTTATAAATTACTACATCTTTAGAAATTCCAAATAGTCTACAAATATGGCTAACAATTGCTTGTGCAAGGTTATCTTCAACATATATTTCAATTGATTGTATCTGTTTACCAGTCATACGACGAGTAATATCTGGAGTTGTATTAGGCATACAAACTGTATGTTTTTCAGTTTGATGAATGTGTCTTAATTCAACTTTATCTTTTAATTCAAATAACCCAGTATTATGAGAAGTGAATATTATTTGATGATGCTTTTCGATAGCACGATCATAAATAACTGCGATCAATTTTTTAAGAGCTTGTGGATGCAATAATAAATCTATTTCATCTATTAAAATTAAACTAGAGTTATAGGGCGATCTAAAGACAGCATCAAGTATTGTAAATACTCTTTGTTCTCCTGCTCCCATTGTCAACGCTGAATATTGTGTATCTCCAACTTTAACTCCAATAATAGTTTTATTTTCGTATGTATGTACGTGTAGACTGTCGTAATTCTTATTGAGAATGTAACCTGCTTTTTGACGAATTAATATGTCTAACTTCTCTGATTGTGTTGTTGTTGTATACTGGATTTTTTGACCTTTGTTTTCAGATTCAATTACTGGAACGCAGGTTTTGATTTCAATAAATTTAACATATCTTTCAGGTCTTCTGTCATAAATGACCCATCTATCCTTTTTTGGATAATCTTTTTTTACATTAGAGTAATTATTACTACCATCACTATAGCTATAATCTATAGATAGATATGAACCCGTCCAATCAAAGTGATTATGTGGGGGAAAAAATCTAGAAAATTTATAATTTTCGTCTCCTTTTTTTATCGGTTTATATACACAACATAAAGCATATAAAATAGTTGATTTACCACAACCATTTACTCCCATCAATGATATCAATGGGGAACCTTCTAAGTTAATACTTACCTGAGAAATATTTTTAAGTTTTCTGATAAAAATCTCATGAATAATTTGGTTATGTATTCCCATTAACTCTCCTTAAAAAGGAAAATATACCAAGCTTAATGCTCGACTCTGCCTTAATGTTGATTTGGATGATTTGTCAAATGTTGTCATGGCTAAATTCTTCCTTTTCTGCTTCTGCTATTGCTGTTTTCGGCATTAAAGATGTATCCCTTGTAGTACCTTCCCTGTAACACGGAGATTTTAAACTGCTGTTTTTCCTCCTTTCTTTTTAATTGCTAACATTCCTTTTGCTCCATTAGCACCGAGTCCAGCTAGAAGTAAGCCAGCAGTTTCATCAGTATGATTCTCACTAAGTTGTATCATTATTTTATCAATACAAGGTAAATATGGTTTCTATTCAATCAATCGTGTTCCACTTGATACCAGAAAAGCGTTTGGAATTTACTTTGGTATATTTTTCCGTGTGGCGGATGTCCCTGTGTCCTAAAAATTCCTGAATAAATCTGGTACTATGCCCTTCATTCACAAGGTAGTAACCGCAAGCATGGCGTAACTGGTGCGGATGGATTTTGATGTTTAACACAGCTACTTCCCCCAACCTAGTCAACAATCTTTGTACCGCCGCCGACGTTAACCTCTCTCCCCTTTCCCCAATAAAAACGTAATTACCACCAATATTTAATTCCTTTAATTCTTTCAATGCCTCGATTTCATCCACAGGCAACGGATGCACCCCGCTATCACTCCCTTTTTTACGCGTGATAAAAATCTCCTCATCTAAAAACGAAATCGCATCCCATCGCAAATCGCAAGCTTCCGACACCCGCAGCCCGTGGCGAAATATTAACAGTATCAACGCATAATTCCTCACCTTGTACCGTCCGTAAACTTTTGCCGATCGCAGAATGCTATTTACCTCACGTACTGTAAGATATTCCCGTGACCTGTAATGCTCATTCTTGCGCCGTACCAGCATTTTGAAAATTTGGAACTGTTCGTATTATACGTTTAAATACCAACACTCCCCATTCTCCCAAACCCTGATGCTTTCGTGAATATCCACCCCGAAAATTACCTCAGTTAAGCCACGCTTATCATTCACACCCCTCAAAATCTCCATTTCACCCCCATTGATAAGTTTGGCAAATATCTATCCTTTCTCTCTATACAAGGCTTGGGGTTACTCCAAGTAGTGGCAACTTTTGGCTGATTTTTAGCACTACCTCTGGGATAGCTGCGATGAAGCGCTCCCCACAAAGAGCGATGGCGTAACCGCCCGCCGTAGGCTATCGCTTACTCTGGTGGGGCATTGATATCAGAGTTGATATCATTTTTGGCGGAAGGAGGGTGATCGCTTTGTTTTGACAAGGAATAAGCCAATACCCAACTCTCTCAACTTAATCTCAGAAGGAAGGGGAGCAAGCAAAGCGCTAGATGAATTTTCATAAATGCTGGAACCTGATTGAGCATTCCCAAATTGGGAAAAAGTTCCCGCACAGGGTCAGGCATTCGGCGATGAAGGCGGCGCTTGATGCTACTGATGGGAATATAAGAAAGGTACAGAAATTGAGCCGTAATGCTGACCCGCGAACGTTGATGATTTATAGCTAAGGGATAGCGCACTAGGGGGATTGCAGAAGTCAAGATCAGTTACAAGGTTTTCATTGCCAAAATCTTCATCGCCACTGCTTCTCTTACAGGCATCACTGATAATCGATTCCCTTACCTGAGTAACATAAGTCCTTCGGAACCAATTTCGCTAAAGTGTAAGGCGCATAAGCTACCATAAGAGCTTAAGTGTAGTACAAATTTTCTGTAGCTCAATCTATGCGAGTTAGAAAAATATATACCGATAATCCTGATAGGGAGCAATGGAAAATGCTTCTGCACTTTTCTTACCCTGAAAGCATCCAGAAGTTTTTTGATTCTCAAGGGGTTGGTAATAAAAATGACTCAAATCTAATTGAAAATATTTGTGCTTCCGTATTACAAGCAAAAGAATACTTTGATACCTCTAAGATAGCATCTCTACAAATCGCACCAGTATTGCTCTACTATGGTGTCACTAACTTATTATCTGCTTTTGCTAGCTTAAAAACGGGACGAGAACTTGGTATTACAGGTCATGGGATGAAAATTGCTGATAACAACTTTGACCTGACAAATCTAGGTGATATTAAAGTAATTCCCAGCAATGCTAGCGCAGGTTCGCTTTCAATATTAAACAGGAGTTACGGTTCAAGTATTGATATATGCGACAAAGGGGCTTGGAGGTTGGCTGAACTTTTCGGAGCCATTCCAGATTTATTTAATGATTTTATTACTTATTTTCCTGGTGAAGAACCATCTGTTATACCGATCGAGGAAGTTTACACAGGACAATTTTACTTTGACAGATTTTCCACTGATTTGCTTTCTAGATTTAATGATCAAGACATTTTACCCGACAGAGTTGTTAATTACAAGAAAGCATATTTGCCGAATCAATCGCAAAGTGACTACGTTATTTTATATCGGAGATTGAATTATGAAGACATATCTACTTATTCATTGGTAGGCGAAAAATTTCTTGTAATTTCTCGGAATAAGCAGGGGACAATGGTCTATCTTCCACTTGAAATAGTCATATTAATGATATTATTTTGCTTTGGCTTTTTATGCAGATATAAGGCAAGTTTGTGGAATCCATTTGTTAGAAGTGACTATTCAGGAAAGAAGTTACTGATTGAAACTTTTTTAGATTATTCCCGCAGGGTAGTTCCAAATTTAGCTTTGAACTATATTTCTGATAAACGGTGTATCTTTGTCAATCAGGTTGTTAGCACGATAGACTCATCAGAAGAACATTCAAAACGTGAGATTGAGGAGTTAGTGAGAAGTGAAGTAAATAAAATACTAACGCAAAAAAATAGGAGAGGGGAATAGTGAGTATTCAAACTGAATGTTTTAATTTTTGCAAACAAATTTGGAAATTATCATATCGTGCGGAAGTGATTGCATTAATCCATAGTTTAGGACAGCGTTCAGGTTTTGGCGAACTGATGCAGAATTTTGTAGGACATCAATTTCTAACCCCACTATATATCCACTATAACCAATCTGATTTTATAGATAATACATCTGGAATCAGATTGCCTACAGTTTTACATCAGCTTAGTGAAAAAGAGTTATCTTTTCTCCTAAAATGTCATTTTTTACTCAATTTTATTAACGAGCAGTGTGTCCAGAAGATTGTAGAAAAATTTCCTGAACTCAAGCCATCTTTAAATCCATACGAGAGATTTATGAGTTTGGATGTTTCTAACTTCTCAATAAATGATTGTATAGACCCAAGAATGATTCAACCTTTAGTAGAATCATTTCACAAGCACGAAGCTTGTCAGAAAATTTTAAATGAGATTCCAGAGGATTTAGTTCGCCTAAATGCTAATGTATTGCCTGAAAATATTAAAATTTTATTCGGCGGTCTATTCAATAGTATTAGGGAGATGCCATCTTGGGTAAGAGATATTCCAGAGAAAAACACTAATGAGTATTGGGCATATTGTCTTATTCGCTGTGCAGTGTGTATTAATTCTATACTTAGAAATATTAATCAGCTTATATACCAAGCTTTTCTAAGAGAACAGCTTGTTGTTTTTAACGAAGACAATATTATTTATATTGGTAAACACCAGTCAAATTTTGTATGTGAAGATGTAGAACTTACAATACAGGCACAGGAAGAGACTATCCCTTGTTTACCATTTGATATTGTTTTGATGAAGTATACAAGTGGTAAAAATGAAGTCAAAACCTTTGCAAATATTATAAGTCTAAGATTCTCAATTGGGATTGGAAATCAGGGTATGACTCAGGGATTTGACTTGAGAGTAGTTGATGAATCTCTCAATCCTTATCCAGCTTTAGTGTCAACATCTAGGTGAAACGTCAAGCGATCGCGCTTGTTGATTTTTTGAGCGCCGCGCAAAAAGAGGGTTGCAATTTCACAGTGTTCTAGCTGTTAATATGAGAATGTAACTAGAACACTGTTTAACCATGCCATCAAAAAGATGTGGACTTGGCTTTGACTGCGCCTCAATGATGATGCAACCAGGGCTAGATGCTGGCGACTGCGAAAACTACGCCACCTGTGGATCTGCTACTCGACTGACACCAGAAGAAGAGTTTGAATTGATACGTTGGCGAGAAGTCCAGGCACAACAGAGGCAAGAGCAATGGGAACGCCAGCGCGAAGCAATACGGGTTAACCGCCACACTTGCGCGTTGATCATGTTAATGAGTCGCGGTTGCCCCCAAACACCCGAATCATTAGGGGTTGTAGAATTGCTCTCAAGAATTGCCCCTCTGCTGGAGGAAGTGCGATCGCAACTCGCCCATTTTGAAGGACAGTACATTGCACCCGAAAAGTGCGAAGCTCATACTTACAAAGTCAAGCGTCCCATAGGTGTCTATCAATATAATAAATTGACTGCGGCTGAAGCAATTTTTGAGCCAAGCGAAAAAGCCCAGAAGGTTCGAGTCGTCCACCTTAGTAACGATGATGACCCGCGTAACCTAGAGGCGCGGCTAGGCATCGAGCGCAGAAACGCCCTGACTCAAGCCAGGACTCAGATTAATGTTGCCCACCAAGCACTCACCCAAGCCTTGGAGTTGTTGCAGAATTCTAGCATAATAAATAATCAGCAAGCTAGAACAAGCATATCCGCGCCCCCATCCAATAGCGAAACGCTGTGAAACGCGATCGCAACTTCCAACTCCTAACTTCCCTTAACTAGCTGCTGAAGTTGGAAGTTGAAGTCGGAAGTTACTGGAACGCGCAGCGTTACCACCAGCCTCCGCTTATTTAAAATCAAGTGAAGGCAAAAGGATATACTATATGTATGACGTATTTATAGAAAAAGCCTTGAGTGCTGTAAACACCCAAGACTTTATTTAACTAGCCAGAGTTACTTCTGAGCTAAAAGGATCATTGCTACAACTAGAAGTTGACCAATGATCATGATGATGGTGATAGGTTCCATCTCATTGTCCTATTGAATAGCACACTGCCCCAATGTCTTTTTATTAAATGGATAGGCTTGGGGTTTTGTGCTGAGTTTTTTCCTATCCATGAAGTAATTATAATCCAATTTTTCCAAAAATAAATTTTCTATTTTTTAGGATTTACATTTTTTTTTATTTAGGATTTACATTTTTTTAAAATAGGTATCATAATATACAATTCACCTGGAACCGTTGTATTTATTGGCTTTATTGTATAGCAACATGTACAAAAGTTTCTTAAATACTTTTTTTTTAACCCTACTAAAATAAAATAACTATTAGCCAGCAGAGATTTAACTAAATTTGAAATAGAGAGTCAACTAAATTTCAAATATTAAACTAAACCTCCTAAAGTCCTGGTACTTATAAACTCTACTATATAAGAATCATCATCGTAATAAGGTTTTATACTTAGTCAAAAAAATTATTGTTTAAAAATTGAAGACGAAATAGATACTAAGTTTACAAATTTCAATCTATCTATCAAAACTGGCATTACCGTGTCAAAAGAGATAATTTGTACGCTAAGGCTGAAAGTGCGATTCGTTAGCTAGAAACTAGAGCCTGAAAAGGTTTCAGAGGATTAGCTGCTAGGTAATGATAACAGAACCT